>JAVBUX010000104.1:0-8767 GCA_031554915.1 Bacteroidales bacterium
GATTTTATTGAATACCTGGCGGATGTGAAAAAAGTGAAAATAAATGATGATTGGATCATCGAAACAATGGTGCAAGAACAAAAAAAGTTATTGATGAAAATAAATGTACATATTACGTAAGGAAATAAAGTTACAGATTAAGAGAGCGCAGAAGCAAAACGTGTTTTGCATTCTGCCGAACGTGAGAATTTTATCCAAAAAGACGATATTTTTATTAGCGATTGCGCTGTGCCTGGTTGTTCAAAACCAAGCACAGGCGCAACGCCGTTTACCCTCGCAAATGGGCATTCAGTTCACGGGTGGGACAGTCAACGGATTCAATTTGGATGCAAAAAGTGATGGTTTCGGCTTCCATTTCGGTACGGCGATAACCAACTATACCAAGCATGGGAATTATTGGAAATTTGGTGGCGAATACCTGCAAAAACAGTATTTGTATGAAGATTGGAAGTTGCCATAGGCGCAAATAACCGCCGAAGGCGGCTACTTTCTGAACTTCCTGTCGGACGGTAGTAAAATGCTATTCTTCTCACTCGGATTGTCGGGCATGGCAGGATATGAAACCATTAACTGGAACGATAAACTGTTGCCCGATGGTGCGACCATCGAAAACAAAGATGCCTTCCTGTATGGTGCAGCCCTGACACTGGAAACCGAAATCTTCCTGACGGATTGGGCGGCGTTGCTACTCAACGTTCGGGAACGGATGCTGTTCGGCTCGTCTGTCGGCAAGTTCAACACGCAAATAGGATTGGGAATACGATTTATTATAAATTAAAAAACGAATGAATATGAAACGCTTTGCATCTTATTTTTTATACACGCTACTGCTTGCGGCGGTAGCCTGTGCCTGTAGTGGCTGTAGTGACGATTTGGAAATTCGCAGGGATTATCCGTACAGTGTGGAAACGTTACCGCTTCCGAAGTCGCTCAAAAAAGGCGAATCGGTCGCCCTCGAATTTTCGATTGTCCGTGAAGAAAACTACGCAGGGACAACCTATAAATTCCGGTACTTCCAAAGCGAAGGCGAAGGGATGTTGGCCAATGACAAAGGTCAAATCATTCCGGTGAATCGCTTTCAGCCGATGACTTCCGATGATTTCGTGCTAACTTATACCAATCTTGCTGAAGAACAAGCGCAATTAGACTTTGTGTTTGAAGATAACTTCGGGCAACGGGTGGAATACATGGTTACGTTTGCAGGGAAGCGGACGGATGATAAAGAAGAATAGGAAAGTTCTTCAGCAATTTTAGGAAAGGCTCTTGGTGAAAATCAGGGGCTTTTTCTTTGCATATGCATATAAATACCAATGATTTGAAATATAATATGTTGCCGTCTTTGTGAGCTTGAATTTAATTTGCTAACTTTGCAAGGCGTATTTGTCACCGCATAAGCGGTGAAAGTTTAAAGCATAACTAAGTGTAACAACAGTAGGAAGAACTGTTTGTGAAAAATAATAATTCGACGTATGGTTAAAGACTTGAGTTCTAATTTTGAGTTCGTTAAAGAGACTTTTTCAAAAGAAGAGTCTGAGATTCTATCAAAGTATTTTACAAATATTGACAGGCCAGTTTTTGGACTCATTAACCTTCCTGATGTGGTAAAAGGTGCACTTTTTGCAAGATATAGTCGATCAAATAAATCTTTGAGAAGGCTTTTTTTAGATGAGTTTTATACACAAACAATTGATGATTCCCAAATAAATACATCTACAGCAGGAATGCAAAGAGCATCCTCCTTATATGATAAAATGATTCTTGACTTCGGAGATGATTCTGTAGCTCAATTAGGTGGTGCTCATATTGCTTGTGAACAAGTGTCTAATATTTTGACAAAAATCTTAGAAAAGGGACGCATAGCCTCTTATTTAGAACAAAGTACGCGGTACGTTTATTATAACGAAAAAATTAATGGAAAATATAATTATGTAACGCCTCCTGATATCAAGAATACATCTTCCGAAAAATTATATTGTGATTATATTGATTCCTTATTTGATACCTATTCAACAATACAAGAAAAAATAGTTCCCATACTGAAAAAAAAATATCCGAAAACAACCAATCAGTCAGATCGGGCGTGGGAATCAATTATAAAGGCTAAAGCTTGTGATATTGTAAGAGGATTGTTGCCTGCATCAACCCGTTCTAATATGGGTATTTATGGTAATGGCCAATTTTATGAATATTTATTAATCAAAATGTATGCAAGTAAAAATGCGGAAGTAATTCAATTTGCGGATATGTTACTTGAAGAATTAAGAAAGATTATTCCGGCATTTTTAACCAGAGTTGATCTTGAAAACAGAGGTAAATTATGGAGTAGATATCTAAAGGATATTGAAAAGGAAATGATTAATGAATCTTCTAATGTTTTTAGCGATTCAATAATAAGTGACATTAAACAGGAGAATAATGAAGTAAAGCTTATCGACTGGGATGAAAATGCTCTTGATAAAGTTCTCCAATCTGCGCTATTTGAATACTCTACAGAACCAGAGCATTATATCAAACAAAAGCTGAAAAATTTATCGAAAGAAGAAAAGATATGTTTATTAAAAAAATATGTTGGAAATAGAGAGAATAGAAGACATAAACCGGGAAGAGCATTTGAAGTTACTTCATATAAGTTTGAGATTCTATCCGATTACGGTGCATTCAGGGACTTGCAGAGGCATCGTATGCTGACGCTTCAATGGCAAAAGTTATCTCCAAAAAATGGTTATGTTATTCCAATTGAGTTAGAGGAATATCCAGAATTAAAAAAAATGTTTGAAAAAGCACTGTTAAACGTGCAACATATTTATAATGAATTGAAAAACACCTTTAATGATGAAGTTGCCCAATATGTTATTCCTTTTGCTTACAGAGTCAGATATGAAATTACAATGAACTTAAGGGAAGCTTTTCACTTTATTGAACTTCGCTCCCAAAAGCAAGGACATTATTCTTATCGCAAAGTTTCCATTGACATGTATAATTTGATATCGGGTAAAGCTAACCATCCGTTTTTTACTGAATGTATGAATTTCGTGGATACGAATTTTTATGACTTGGCTCGGGAAGATGCAGAAAACTTAAAGGAAAAAAATAATGGATAGTCACATTAATTACTACGAAGAATATGCATGCAAATGGCTTAATAAATCGATTGAAGCTTTATTAAGTCATAAACGCGAAAAGGGATTTATCCGTAACTCAGATCAGTTAGTTCCTAAAGATGATCCGAGGGGAGTGAAAATTTTCCCTACTGCAACTTTTCAAGGATTTGCAGCTTTTCTTGAGTGTGAATCTGCACCCCTTAAAAAAACGACCAAATCAGACCAAAACATAATAGAGAAAGTAACAAAGAAAGCAATAGAAGAAGTAAAACAACTAATAACAGAGCCTAGCCTTAAAACTTATACAGAAGGAACAACCAATAGAGACGATCGAACAATTATATTATTTGAACAAATATTATTTATTTTATCTCAACTTAAAAAGAAGCGTGGCTATTCTTCGGGAATAACCTTTAAGGTGTTCAAAGATTACATAATGGGTAATACTACGGAAATGGAAGGAAATAGAATTAAGAAATACTATTTCCCTACAGTTGGGAGTTCTCCATGGTTTCTATTATCTCTTTTGAATTGCCAGGACTACATATATGATATATATGGGGATGAATTACAAATCTTGCTGAATGAATATGATGCTAATCCTGAAAATAGTCAGGAAAATCCTGCTAAACAGGATAAAGAAAGGCATGACATAGTGGAACAATTTAAAGAAAAATATAAACTACTTGAGAAAAAGAGTGTTGAACTAGAGGAAAGGATTGATGATCATATAAACTATCATTTGGCAAGATACAATGTTAAAGAATTGTCTTTTGATTCTATTTCTTTAGCAGTCGCAATATGCTGTAAAATAAAAGTTAATAACAAATTTAAAAATTCTCCCTTTTTTATTTCCTGTATAAAAGCGATTTTAGGACAACAATATTCAGATGGTAGCTTACCCACTGGTGCGACTATATCATTTGAAGATTCTGGAGATGTTATTCAGCAAGCAAGCATACAGGTAATGTCCTTCTTAGCTGACGCTATTGTTGATTATAAGTTCTTAGTTGATTACGATACTTCAATAGAAGAATTGTTAGATATTTTGTGCCCTGCATTTAGAAAAATGGCAAATTGTATGGAGTTTTCTCATGAAACTTTCACTGTAGATAATAACTCAAGTCCAGTTTTGCTGAAAGGTTGGGGTAGTGATCGATTGAAAATCAAAAATTACACAGAAACTTGGATCAATTCTTATGCATGTCGCTTTTTTTATAAATATTGGCTTCTTGAAAAAAGTTACTTGCGAATTAAAGCTTTAAAGAACCTTGGAAACAGCAACTATGTATATGACAACGTCTTAATAAAAAACAACGAGGATTTTTGGTATAATAAGATCATTGAACCAGACCATATTCTTTATCCCAAGGCCAAAATAGACTCAATTATAAAGCCCATAATAGATGAAAAAAAACAGAATAGTTTATTAATCACTCCTAAAGCTGAGCTTTCTTTTATTATATGTGGACCTCCCGGAAGTGGAAAAACATTCATTGTTGAAAGAATGGCAGATGCAATCGGTTGGCCTTTGGTTGAATTATCACCCAGCCAATTTATCAAAAATGGATTGGAATTTATTGAAAGTACAAGTAAGGAAATCTTTAATAACTTGTTTCATTTGCACCATGCAATAGTATTTTTTGATGAGTGTGATGAACTGTTTAGAGATAGAGAAACTGATGGTGGCTCATCTCACAGAACTATTTTAAGTTTTATGACTGCAAGCATGTTACCCAAATTACAAAAATTACATGATAAAAAGAATGTAATTTTCGTAGTTGGTACAAATTATTTACACAGAATTGATCCTGCGATCAGACGAGAAGGACGGTTTGATTATTTAATTTTGTTTGATAGACCAGACGAAACTGCTCGAGGAATATATTATGACAAAAATAAAGATGAAATAGCAACCAAATTAGCAGAAGGAGAATTGGTTAATAGGGAGACTTTTATTCAAAATACAAATACTATGCTGATCAAAGGTCTTAATAGATATTTTAGAAAGTCGTCTGAAGCCAAGCCGGATCAATCTTATATCGATTGGTGTCACAAAGAACGAGGAGCTGGGAAAAAGCCAGATGGGCATCTTGAATTAGAATGTATAGCAACAGAAGACGATTTTGAGAAGAAAATTAAAATTTGGAATAAATTTAAAAATTAAGAATAATGGCAAATAAAGAATTAAGCATAGTAAGTGATGCTGCAAATATTTTAAAAGAATTTGGAGGCGCTAGCCTTGTTTATGCAACAGCTGAATTGTCTCCTTTTTCTAATCAACAAAAACCGGATTTAGTTATTCATCCCGCAAATGATAAAAATATAGCATTATTTGTTGAATATAAAATAGCTCCTGAAAATGGATTTAGGGAAAGCTTTTGGAATGCATTTGACGAGAAAAAAACTTTCGTCAAAGAATCATCCGAAGTATCCATTGACTATATCTTTGCTACAAACATAAAGATTCAAGAAAAAATTAAGTCTGAATTAGAAAGTCATGACATTGTTGTTTTTGACGAAGTTTGTGACGCAGAAAAACTCAGTTCTAAAATTAAAACGTGGTATAGTAATGCTAACAAATGATATATGCGATTGTGATTTCTGTAAAGAAATAGAACATAAATCCGAACACAAATTCCGGCAGATATATAAAAATATTAATAGCCGAATTGTTGGGGAAGATGATTTATTTGTTATCATGCCCACTCTTGGGCAACTTTTCAAATATAGTTTATTGGTATTACCAAAGAGACATATTGAAACGATGGCAGAACTTAATCATAATGAGTTGATTCAATTAGAGGAGTTATTGGGAAATATAAAAAATGTCCTTTCAGATTATGGATATGTAATATCATTTGAACATGGTGCAAAAAAAGAAACAGGAGGAAGCTGTGGAATCTATCATGCTCATATACATATTTTACCAGTTCCTGATGATTTGAATTTATCTCAGTTTTTTTATAAAGAAAATGATGTTAAGAAGTTTGATAAGTTGACACAATGTTATGAGAGTTTGAATGAATCATCTCAATACTTGATGGCGATGAATAACAACGGACAAATTTATTCTATAGACATTTCTCAAGACACAACGACATATCCATCTCAATTTTTTCGACAAAAAATAGTAGACTATTACCAATTAGACAAGCCTTGGAATTGGAGAGAATATCAAAATGTGGAAGATAATATATTAGAGACAATTGAAAATATTCATATTGCTTAAAAGATGGATAAAGAATGGTTTGAAGTAAAATTGTTTCATGAGAAATTTGGTCATCCTTCTGCTGACTCACCCACTTTCCTAGAGAAGGAACGTGCAAAAAATAGATCCAAATGGATCATGGAAGAAGTTGCGGAGTTTTTGGTAGCCCAGAATATTTATGAACAAGCAGATGCTATGATAGATTTAATCTATTTTGCATTAGGAACTCTTGTTGAAATGGGAATTAAGCCAGATGATTTATTTGAAATTGTACAAAATGCAAATATGAGTAAATTAGGTGCAGATGGGAAACCAATATATAATAAAAAAGACGGAAAAATCATCAAACCTGAAAATTGGGAAGATCCTGCACCAAAAATAAAATTTTTGATAGATAACCTAATCAAAACGGGTGTTCAATAATCATATTAGAGTAATCTTTACATTAAAGAATAGAAAGTTATATTAATGAAGATCGAAAGTTTTGATAAATATACATACGAATATATTTTAGGTAGTTGGATATTATCTAGGCCTGAAAGAGTTAAAGAATTAGCTGATTTCTATTCTTCCCATTATGGTATATGGAGTGAAAATACTCCAAATAAAGAACTACAAGGAAAGAGAGTTACATTATCGTCTCAACGGATTGCTCAATGGCTAGATAGCGAGTTCTCGGAATTATGGACAGCGAGAGATGGAGAAAAGCTTGTCGGATATGCTATTGCATTGAAAGGGCGATCCGGTTCCGATGAAAAGGTAATATGGGTTACTCAATTTGTTGTTCATTCAGACTATAGGAATGCTGGTATAGGAAAACGATTATTGTTTTCAATATGGGGATTTTCTTCATTTTTTGCTTGGGGTTTGGTTACTGCGAATCCATATGCAGTTCGGGCACTGGAGAAAGCAACAAGAAGAAGGTGTGAACCTAATAGGGTAAAGAAGAATATACAACAGCTTTTAAATTTTGGAAAAAAACATGTAAACTACATAGATGATAATATAGAAAAAAAAGTCGATGACTCTTCTTCTAAAATCAATACTACTTTTCATGTTGATCATTCTGAATTAGACTTAATGTTATCAAATGTAACTTCAGATGATAAACAATGGATTTTAGGCGAAATTGAAGAAGGATGGGAATGGTTTGCTTTTACATTCAATGATCAAACTCAAATCGAATTAACTGTTAATGAGATAGAATCGATGTTGAAAGCTTCTGATTCAATTGCTCAAGAAGCCTATAATAGAATGCTAATGAATATGCCTTCGCATAAATGGGCTAGCTGTACAAAAAAAGAAGTTGATTATATTATCGAAGAATGCAAGTTATCTCCACGCCACAAGGTTTTAGATGTTGGGTGTGGAATGGGGCGTCATACTCTGGAACTCAAAAAACGAGGATTTGATGCTATTGGTATTGATTATGCAGGCGTGCTAATTGATTATGCCAAAGAAAGAGCATTGAAAAATAATATTTTGTGTAATTTTATTTGTCACGATATAACAAAGCCTCATTTGCCTTTCAACAATGAATCTTTTGATTCAATTTTATGTTTATATGATGTTGTGGGCTCTTATGCGGATAACTCAAGAAATGAGCAAATTCTAATAAATATATCTTCTCTATTAAAAAAAGGAGGGAAAGCAATTATTTCTGTCATGAATTTGCATTCAACCGAAAAATATGCAAAGCATATTTTCTCTTTAAAAAAATCCTCAAAAGAACTTCTTGAATTGCAAGCGAGTAATACTATGGAAACTTCGGGAAATATCTTTAATCCAGATTATTATTTGATAGATGAGGACACAAAAATCGTATATAGGAAAGAGTTTTTTTCATATAACAATAGTTTCCCCAAAGAATTAATAGTTCGAGATAGAAGATATTATGAGGAAGAGATCGTGGAAATGTGTAACAGTGCCGGACTTGATGTCTTGCAAGTTAGATTTGTGAATGCTGGATGGCAAACTGATTATACCCCATTTGATAAAAAATCAAAAGAAATTCTTTTGATTTGTGAAAAACGAGGTGTCTAATCCGGCTTTTTGCTTCTTTTTCATCCGCACAGGCTCATGGAATAGTAACGGGCGGAAAAACCGCCCGTCAATCATCGTTAGTTAGTCCTTATGTTCCCATATCGCATAATGGTAACCCTTTCCGCCCCGATAGGCAACGCCATTGACCAAATGCCGGAACACTGACCAACTGCAATCCGGTTCCGTAAAATAGTCTTTGAAATTATCGGTTTAAAAACGCTGTAACATGGTTTTTATTTCGATTTCGGTGGCTTGGTATTCCGAATTGCTGTATATAGTGTCTCTAAGAAAACTATATAATACATTGTACTCAAGCGCATTAATTTAACCAATTTTCATGAATCTTTTTGTTAAAAATTTGGCAGGTATTAATAAAATGGTTATTTTTAACCCGTTAATCCCCCGACAAAGT
>JAVBUX010000128.1:0-2882 GCA_031554915.1 Bacteroidales bacterium
ATTTCCCTTATCGGTGCCGCCCAAAATAAGCACAACCTTTGTTTTCATACTTTGTAAAGCATACCAGCAGGAATTAACATTCGTTGCTTTCGAGTCGTTGACATACTCCACATTCTTTACCTTTGCAACTTTCTCCAGACGATGTTCCACTCCCTGAAAATTACTCAAAGACTTGCGAATATCCTCATTCTTAATGTCAAGAACCTTCGATGATATTGCTGCTGCAAGAGAGTTATACAAGTTGTGTGTTCCCGTTAATGCTACCAAATCCTCTTCCATATCAAAATCCCCATTTGATGTTTTTATAACTATCTGATTATTATTTGCATATCCCGACAGCCCATCTTTCTTATCCTTAGCAAAAGGATAAAGAGTAACTCCAGGATTCCTTTTTTTTACTTCTTCTGAAATGATAGGATCATCATTCCAGTAAATGAATGCATCTTTTTCTGTCTGATTCTGAATAATACGCATCTTTGAATCGACATAGTTCTGCATTTTGTAATCATAACGATCTAAATGATCAGGAGTGATATTCAACAATATCGCTATATCCGCCTTAAAATCATACATACCGTCCAACTGAAAACTACTCAATTCGATGACATAATAGTCGTAATCCTTTTCCGCAACCTGCAAAGCAAAACTATCCCCCACATTTCCGGCCAGACCAACATTCAATCATGCATTTTTGAGAATATGATAAGTCAGCATTGTAGTTGTTGTCTTCCCGTTACTACCTGTTATACAAACTGTTTTTGCATTCGTATATCGTCCGGCAAATTCAATTTCCGAAATAATCGGGATGTTTTTTTCTTTTATTTTCTTGACAACAGGAGCTTTGTCCGAAATTCCGGGACTTTTGATCACCTCATCTGCATTCTGAATCAGAGACTCTGTATGCATACCCATTTCGTATTTGATTCCATATTTCTCTAACAGTTCCAGATACTTGGGTTTAATCTCAGAAGCATCTGAAACAAAGACATCAAATCCCTGTTTTTTGGCCAATACCGCTGCTCCTGCCCCACTTTCACCGGCTCCTAACACAACTATTCTTCTCATATAAATATCATCTCATTTTCAATGTTGCAATTGTCAAAACAGCCAAAACGATACCGATCAACCAGAAACGAACGACGATTTTTGATTCCGGTACCGGACGAAATGGCTTTTGCCAAATCGCATCGATCCCTGCATTTCCCGCTTTCTGAAAGTGATGATGCAAAGGTGTCATTTTGAATATTCTCTTTCCAACTCCCCCCTTTTTCTTTGTATATTTGAAATAACTGACCTGCATCACTACCGATATACTTTCTATAAAGAAAATTCCACATAAAACCGGCAACAGAAGTTCCTTATGAATAATAATGGCAAACACAGCGATAATCCCTCCCAAGGTGAGTGAACCCGTATCCCCCATGAAAACTTGCGCCGGATAGGAATTATACCATAGAAAGCCAACTGTAGCCCCGATAAAAGCACTGGCAAATATTACCAATTCTTCACAATGGGGAATATACATGATATTAAGATAGGCCGCGTATTGCACGTGACTCGAGACGTATGCCAGTATTCCCAGCGTAGCCCCGATGATTGCAGAATTTCCTGCCGCCAGTCCATCAAGACCATCCGTGAGATTAGCTCCATTAGATACTGCCGTCACAATAAAAATCGTGACAATCACAAATATGATCCAGGTCGCTGCTGTACGGTGGCTGGTCATAAACGAAGCCAGATCCCTATAATCAAAGTTATTATTTTTTACAAACGGGATAGTTGTCTGAGTTGATTTCACTTCCGGACTATGCATAACATGTGTGATTACATCATCTTTCCTGATCTCTACATTTTCACGAATCATCACATCCGGACTCAGATAGAGGGTCAAACCGACAATCAATCCCAAACCAACTTGTCCTACAATCTTGGCTTTGCCGCTCAATCCTTCTTTATTTTTCTTAAAAACCTTGATATAATCATCTACAAATCCGACTATCCCCAACCAGATTGTTGTGATAATCATCAGAATGATATATATATTATCTAAACGAGCAAAAAGTAGTACCGGCAACAGAATTGAAATAATAATGATAATTCCGCCCATTGTCGGAGTTCCCTTTTTCGACATTTGTCCTTCGACTCCTAAATCGCGAATCACCTCTCCTACCTGTTTCATCTGGAGCATATCAATAATTTTCCGTCCGATGATCGTTGAAATCAATAACGCAAAAATAACCGCCATTGAAGAACGAAAAGAAACATATTGAAATATTCCCGCTCCGGGAAAATCTATTTTATCAAGATAATCAAAAAGATAGTATAGCATAGTGATTTATTTTTCAGTTAAAAAAGAGTTTAATATCATTCTTAATTTTATTTATTTCCGGATATTCATCAAAACAAATATTTGACTGGAGATTAAGAGAGAGTTTTCTTCTCACCGAAAAAAAAGACTCTTTTTCTTCATCCGTTAGTGTATCTCCAATTTTACGTTCCAAGTGCATTTTTACTTTGTGTGCTATTTTCAGAATTACCTGTTCAAACACATTATGCCCTCTGAAATAGAGGTAGGCATTATCTTTATTTATTCCGAATTTCAAATATTGTTGTCTCACTTTTTCAAAATCAGAGATGGAATACTGAGATTTCATCCGACTCAATTCAGGTTCTACTTTTATTTTCAGATTATTTATAATATCCTTCCCACTATTTTTTAAGTTCACCGGCTCTATGTTCAAAAAAGAACGAAACAGTTTTTTATTCAGAACATAATCATTTCTGGAAAGGGACAATAAATGATATACAAACAACTCGTACAAAGTCTGTGAATATGATTTCAAGAAAAAATCAAAATCGAAAATGTTGTTATTTAACCCTAT
>JAVBUX010000317.1:0-10810 GCA_031554915.1 Bacteroidales bacterium
TCTTTGGTTCCTTATAAATCATATTCCTCAATTTTAATAGCCCTCTTTAAATCAAAAAGAGGGCGACACTTCGCCCTCTTCTCTTTGTTAAAATTCTGCCAAAATAAACACATAACACCACTACAAACACAAACACTAGCAATATTTTAGTTAAGGTTTAGTTAGAAAACACATATAACATATACTTTGAGTAAAGCTATTATTGTTCAAATTAATTCATATTGTTCTTTCCATAATTCCTTATACACCCCGTTGCGCGTTACAAGTTCTGTATGCTCTCCAAACTCAGCTAATTTTCCATCCTCCAGGACAAAAATTACATCTGAATTTTTAACTGTACTCAATCGATGAGCAATCACAATAATTGTTTTGCCTTGTTTTGCCAAGTCTGCCAATATCTGCTTAACATATTTTTCCGAAATCGAATCCAGAGAAGATGTAGCTTCATCCAGAATCAATATTTCCGGGTCTTTATATAATGCCCTCGCAATAGCTATTCGTTGACGTTCTCCTCCGGACAAACTAAAACCATGCTCTCCCACCTGAGTCTGAAATGAATGAGGTAATGACTCCACAAAATCACGGATGCCCAACTGATCACTCAATGCATTTACACGATTCATGTCAGGAGATAGATCTCCAAAAGCTATATTCTCAATTATATTACCGGAAAAAAGCTCTATACGTTGAGGCACAGTCCCTATTAACTTACGCAAACTCTCATTGCTTACTTTAGATATATCATACCCACCGATATTAATTCTTCCTGCTTGAAGATGATAAAGATTTTGTATCAAAACAGCCAAAGTCGTCTTTCCGGAACCACTTCCTCCAACAATAGCAGTCGTTTTTCCTTTTTGTATGGTCAAATTCAGAGATTCAAAAACCTCCTTACGTGAGCCATAACGAAAACTGACATTTTCAAAATCAATATCTCCAATCATTTCCCTACTCAGGATAGTCTTATTCGACTCAATTTCTTCCCGTTCCAAATCCATAATTTGAAACAACCTGTCTGAAGCTATTAATGCATCCTGAATTGTTTTATTGGAATCTATCAGACTTCCTATAGGTCCTAATATATAGCCTGTAAGAGCATAAAACAGCATCAATGTCCCTGGGGTCAAGTCCTGATTGATAACAAAAAGGCTCCCAATCCACAGGATAGAGACTGTAGTCCCAATGGAGACAAATTCTACTCCGCTATTCGCCATAATTGCTCCGAAAAAGCTTTTGAAGGTATTCTTAAGCACTTCTCCAAAACGGGCTTCCGTTTTCTGATTGGCATACTCCTCAACTCCAAACTGTTTAATGGTAGAGATTCCATTCAACGATTCTACGAATTGAGATTCCAAATCAGCACTGCTCTCCATTATTTTCCTTTGATATTTCTTGTTTAACATATTAAAGAAGAAATAAATCAAAACAAATAATGGCGCTGAGACAAGAGTAATTAAAGCGAGTCTCCAGGAATACACAAACATCAGAGATAGCGTAAACAGGAGAATTAGTATGTTAACTGTCAGATCCAAAGACACATTATTAATAAATGAACGGATCTTAACTGCATCATTAACTCGCGATATGATTTCGCCTACGCGCATCGTGTCAAAGAACTGCTGTGGTAAGCTCAATAAATGCTTATAGTATCCTAATATTAATGTCGAATCGATTTTTTGACCAGTCTTAAGTGCCAATACACTTTTTATCGCTCCAATAACTGTACGTAACAAGATTACGACAATCATAAGGACACCCATCAGGTTCAATAATCCAACATTCCTGTCAACCAAAACAGAATCGGTTATCCTACTCACAAAAATGGCTGTTGATAATCCTAGTACGCTATATAGGATCGCTCCCAACAAAGTCTGAAGCATAATGCTTCTGTGTGGACGTAAGAGTTCAATGAAAGTTCTGAAGTTACTCCTTTTCAGGTCACCCTGATGAAAATCTTCAGTGGGCTGAAGCAGAATCAATATTCCTGTCCATTCTTCCTTGAAATCTTCGTGTTTCTTTTTATGCAATTTCCCATCTCCGGGATCCATCACTTCAATATATTTATCCGTAACTTTATAGACAACAACGAAATGATGTAATTTTTTCCTGATTACCAAGTGTGCAATAGTTGGTTTAGGGATGTCTCGAAGGCATTCAAATGGCCCCTTCACTCCTTTAGCATCAAAACCTAACTTTTGTGCCGCTTCAACCAATCCTAAAGCATTTGTTCCTTTTTCATCTGTGTAAGCATACTGCCTGATTCTAGATATCGGGAATTTTAATCCATAGTAAGCAGAAACAGAGGCCAAACATGCCGCGGCACAGTCTGTACTGTCATGCTGACGAATTTTAATATCTTGTTTTAACACAGAACAAAAATTCCTTATTCAAATTATTTAATAACAAGTTCCCAGATAATTTTGCCATCTTTTGTTATTGTTTGAACAAAATAAATATCCGCTCCACCATAAACATTTTTTAACTCATCTTTTGAAAGAGTTGTCAATCCCATTACTTGATTTTTGCTTGTTGTGCTTGAATTTACCTTTTTCATGACTTCTAAATTTTATTGATTTGTCTTAAGATTTTTTGAATCTTTCTGCAAAGGAAATTGGAATTTTACAAGAACTAGGTTAATGGAATGTTATCTTTATGTTATTTCTTCATTAACATAAGAGAATTTTTAAATAAAAACTCTAAATTTGCAGATAAAGTCGCCACAGATTATGAAGATAAAATATCTTTTTATTGTATTTGCATTTGCAATTCTCTGTTTACTTTCATTACAAGGCATTTGGTTGCACAATACTTATCAGATTAAACTGGAAGAAGTGAAAAACCGACTAAACACTTTGTTTATTGAGGCTGTAAACAACGAATTAGACTATCGATTTATTAATTTACAAAAGGAAGTAATATCCAAAGGAGATTCTTCTAAGGCTATGTCATTCAAATTCAATAGTACTACCAGTGCTGAAAATGAAAATAATACAAACATCGTTTCTCAACAATCTGTATTCCTACAAAATGCATTATCGTTTTACAATATGCCTTTCAATATTTCTTCATTAGACAGTATTTACTCTGCCATCTTATCTGAAGAAAATATCAATGTTAATTTCATGTTAACATACCGCAACTCCAACGAAGTTATTAAAACAATAGGTAATCCGAAAAATAAAGATTATCGTACAATTGAAGTCCCAATAATCGAGAAAAATTATGTTTATGCCGACCTTAAAATAGCACCTCCTGTTGTTTTTCAACAGATGTTAGGAATTTTGCTGATTTCTCTGTTAATGTTAGTGATTTTACTGTCCATACTGGTATATCAAACACGATATATATTTACACAACATCGCCTGAACCAATTAAGAGAAAACTTTACTCACGCATTGACTCATGACATGAAAACACCTTTGGGCACAATTTATAACGTCTTAAACCAACTCAAAGGAGGTTCTTTGGATGCCAACCCGGCTATGCGTGAGAAATTTTGTGATATTGCTAATGGTCAGGTGCTTAACCTTCAAGCTCTGGTTGAACAAATATTGACAATTGCTCATATTGAACAAAGAAAACTGACTTTGAACAAAAAACCAATTAACCTCGAGGATATGATATATAGGTTAGTTGATAAGTTTATCGCTAAAGGAGGCAAAGTTATCGAATTTGATACTTATTTCACTCTAAATGGGGCAATTGTATATGCCGATCCTTTGTATTTTGAAAATGCAATCAGTAATCTGATCGATAATGCTATCAAATATTCGGAAGACTCTGTTAAGATTTGTATCGAATGTATCGCAAATCAAAAGATGATTTTTGTTAAAGTACGTGATAATGGACTTGGAATATCAGCCATTGACCAACAAAAAATATTTGAACGATTTGAACGTGGTGTTGCCGTCAAAAATAAGAAAACAAGTGGATTCGGACTGGGTCTAAATTATGTAAAAAATGTTATTGAAGCACATGGAGGAACTATTGCTCTATCCAGTAAGCTGGGCGAAGGAAGTGAATTTGTAATTGGGATACCTATTGTTGTTACTTCCATTGAATAAACAAACTGACAACATAAATACACATGAGGAATATTAAATTATTATTAGTAGAAGATGATGAAGCTTTTGCATTCATTGTAAAAGGTAGCCTGGAATTATTGGGTAATTATGAAGTTTGTGCCGCCAAAAATGGATTTGAGGGTCTAAAAGCTTATGCTTCTTTTGACCCGGACATTATTGTTTCTGATATCGAAATGCCGGAAATGACCGGTTGGGAATTCATTAAAAAGGTCCGGGAAAAAGACTTACGAATTCCTGTCCTCTTTGCTTCCGGACGAACCAATCCTAAAGATGTTATCGATGGATACGAAATTGGAGTGGACAATTATATCAAGAAACCTTATCTTGTTGAAGAACTGAATGCCCATGTTCGGGCTATTCTCAGAAGAATGCCAGACTTTGAAGATAATGATGAACATAAGGCTAAAGGCCTCATTCCTATCGGACAATATCTGCTTCATGTCAATAGCAGAACCCTCCAAATGAAGGGAGAAGAATACAAATTGACCGAAATGGAGACCAAAATCTTGATGCTACTCTATGAACGCCGTGGAGAACTGGTGAAAAGAGATGAGCTTTTGATAGACATTTGGGGAATAAACGACTTCTTTGCATCCAGGAGTTTAGATGTATTTGTCAGTAAATTAAGGAAATATCTGGAAGGCGATAAATCTGTGAAAATAAATACCCTCAGAGGAGAAGGTCTTTTAATGACTTTATAATCAATCAGATAACGTTATGTTAACGCTATGTTAACATAAGATATATCTACGTTAATTACGTATTAACATAAGGATAACATTTCAATCGATATGATCTGAGGAAATAGCTTGTTTTTCGGATGATTTGATGATTTTAAAGAAAAAATAGCCCCATAAAGCTAATGAAATCAAAGCAATCCACCAAAGTGAACCAGTGCCAATATTGTCTAATTCACTCTTTTCGGAAGTATCCTGGTACTTATATGTAATCAATACTGCAAAAGCATTGTTTGTAAAATGTGCCAATATAGGGGCCCAAATACTCCGCGTGTAATAAAGCAGATAACCAAAGTAAGCCCCCATTAACATACGAGGAATAAAACCAAAAAATTGTAAATGAATTGCACTGAACAGGATTGCTACAACCCAAATAATGACATGCTTATTTCTAAGTTTTTTTCCAAAAACATTCTGCAAAGCACCTCGGAACAGTAATTCTTCTCCTACACCGGCGGCTAAAGCAATAACAATAAGGTTAAGAATTAAATCAAACAAATTATTGGAAATCAAAACAGAGTCCATCAGTTCTTTTGCTGCTTTCTCCGATGCAACCATCCAGTCTTCCAAAGGTTTTAGAAACTCGGGAAGCTTCATTCCCTGATTAATTTGAACTGTTAAATTCAAAAACGGGAGTACAACCAACATACTGATTACAACCCAAATGGCAACCTTCCAGGAAATATTTTTTCTTATTTTCAAGTAATCTAAGACATCATCACTAAATAAATAGGCCAAAAAGAATGATGAGAAAACAAATGTTCCCAGTTGGCTAAAAAACAACATCATTCTCATAAAACCAGGGCCTTCTTGCACTATGATCGTAAATGGAATAGATACGATAATATTGCTCAGAAGAAAAACTATAAATGAAATAACCAACTGATGCGAAAAAGGAGAATTTTTGAAAAGAGCTTTGATTTCCATTTTGGAAGTATGTTTAGATATTCAATACAAACTTACAATTTTTTTTTCTAAACCGGGAATTTTATGTTAATTTGCATAAAAATACAAAACGGATGCAACTATTGACCCCTCAAAACTGGAATGATTATCAATTAATCGATTCCGGTAATTTTGAAAAATTGGAACGCTTTGGTAAGTATATTATCCGCCGACCTGAACCTCAGGCGGTATGGAGAAAAAATTTACCGGAAAAAGAATGGGAAACACAGGCCGATGCTCATTTCAAGAAAGAAAAAAACAAAAATGCCGTTTCTGATGGTAATGAAAGAGGTGAATGGATCCTGAAAAAAAATATGCCGGAACAATGGTTGATTTCTTATCACTATAAAACCATGAAACTCCAATTCCGCCTGGGTTTGACCTCATTCAAACACGTAGGAATTTTCCCGGAACAATCGGAAAATTGGAATTATATTTTCGATACTGTAACCAAATTACCTCTTGAAACTCCCCGTGTACTGAACCTCTTTGCATATACCGGAGGAGCTTCTCTGGCGGCAAAAGCAGCCGGAGCCGATGTATCACATGTGGATTCGGTAAAGCAAGTACTCAACTGGTCCAGACAAAATATGGAAGCATCCTCCCTTGAAAATATTCGCTGGGTATTGGAAGATGCCCTGAAATTTGTCAAACGAGAAGTCAAACGAGAAAAAAAATATGAAGGGATCATTCTGGACCCTCCTGCATACGGACGCGGTCCTGATGGAGAAAAATGGGTACTGGAAGACCAAATTGCAGAACTAATGGATGCTTGCGGTAATTTATTAGAACAAAAAAACTCATTTTGTATCCTGAACTTGTATTCCATGGGATTTTCATCACTGATCGCAAATAATTTAATTGATGATTATTTTTCCTCTCCTAAAAACCGGGAATACGGAGAATTATATCTTCCTGACAATTCTGGCAGAAAGCTTCCTCTGGGAATTTTTTGCAGATTTAAAAGATAAACTGTAAATTTGCCTTTCACCAGTAAACTTCATCCTGAATGTTGCCTGAAAAAATAGCACTTCAAATATTTGCTTCAAGACTGAAAAGTATTGCCCGGTTTGAGCAATATCCGGAAGTTGTCCAATCAGAACAATTCAAGCATTTGATTGAAACAGCAAAAAATACAGAATGGGGTAAAAAATATAAATATCGAGAAATCTGTAACTATAATGACTTTATTTCTCGTGTGCCTATTAGTGAATATGAAGATATTCAGCCATTTATTCGCCGGATGATGGATGGAGAAAACAATATTTTGTGGCCGGAAAAGATTCAGTGGTTTGCTCAATCATCAGGAACAACAAACGACAGAAGTAAATTCATTCCGGTCAGCCCAAGTTCTATGCAAAAATGCCATTACCGAGGTGGAAAAGATGTAGTGGCAACCTACCTTAATAATTCTCCGGAAAGTAAACTTTTTTGTGGAAGAGGCTTAGTCTTAGGGGGAAGCCATAAACCGGTAGCTTATAACAATTTTGCAAAAAGAGGAGATCTCTCCGCAATTTTGATCCAAAATATTAATCCTCTCGCAAATCTTTTCCGAGCCCCTTCAAAGAAAATTATCCTGATGGACGAATGGGAATCTAAACTGGAGAAAATTTGCAAACACACTGTTAATAAGAATATTACAAGTTTATCGGGAGTCCCATCCTGGTTTCTTGTCCTGATAAAAAAGGTATTGGAATATTCCGGTAAAAAATATCTTACGGATATCTGGCCTAACCTTGAGGTGTTTTTCCATGGAGGAGTGAGCTTCAGGCCTTATGAAGAACAATATAAATCACTGATTCCTTCTCCGAAAATGCGTTACATGGAAACCTACAACGCATCCGAAGGATTTTTTTCTCTGCAAAATGACTTCAACGATCCGGCAATGCTACTCTTACTCGACTATGGTATCTTCTTTGAATTTATTCCTATTGAAGAGTTAGGTTCCAATAATCCGAAAGCCTGTCAATTGGGAGATGTTGAAACAAACCGCAATTATGCTATCGTAATGAGTAGTAATAACGGTTTGTGGAGATATAAGATCGGTGATACGGTAATGTTTACAAGCAAAAATCCATATAAAATCATTGTTACAGGAAGAACACGGAATTTTATCAATGCTTTTGGAGAAGAACTAATGGTGGATAATGCTGAAAGAGCAATATTAAAAGCATGTGAAAAGACCGGAAGTGAAATACGTGAATATACTGCCGCTCCGGTCTACATGTCGGCAGAACTCAAAGGTCGCCATCAGTGGTTAATCGAGTTTATAACACCTCCACACTCCATTAACGAATTTGCAAAAGAACTTGATAATTCCCTGAAAGAATTAAACTCCGACTATGATGCCAAACGCTACAAAAATATGACTTTGGAAATGCCGGAAATCACGATTGCCAAACCAAATCAATTTTATGACTGGCTGGAATCAAAAGGGAAGCTAGGGGGACAACACAAAATACCCCGATTGAGTAACAACCGGGATATTATGGATTCTATTTTAAGTATTAAGTAATGAGTTGGCTTACGTACGAAAACTTATTACTTACGACACTTCGCTTCCAGGAACGACCTCTTTTGAAGGTATTACGATAGACAGGCCTCCATCAGCATTTTGAGCTGACAGAATCATACCCTGAGACTCAATTCCCCGGATTTTTCGAGGCTCCAAGTTAGCAATAAAACAAACTTGTTTGCCCACCAGATCTTCCGGATTATAGTGTTCCGCAATACCGGAAAGGATGGTACGTCCACCTAATCCGTCATCAATCTTAAATTGCAATAACTTATCTGCTTTCGGAACTTTCTGACATTCAAGGATTTTTCCAACACGGATATCCAACTTAGAAAAATCATCATAAACAATATTTACTTTCTGAGGATTAGCACGATGTTCCTTCATCTCATTAGCTTTCTTTGCATCCAATAATTTATGTACTTGCTTTTCGATTGTTTCGTCTTCAATCTTTTCAAACAACAACTCCGGCTGATTCAATGGATGGCCGGGGGCAAGAAGATCGATCTGCCCGAATTGAGACCACTTTAGATCAGATTTATTAATGAGTTGTTTGATTTTTTCAGAAGAAAACGGTAAAAATGGTTCGAATACAATTGCCAGATTAGCAGTAATTTGCATACTGATATTCAGGATCGTGGCTGTACGTCCCATATCGGTTTTTGCTAACTTCCAGGGTTCTGTATCTGCCAGGTATTTATTTCCGACACGAGCCAGATTCATTGCTTCCTTCAAAGCCTCACGGAAACGATAGTTTTGCAGGTAATTTTCAAGCTCGATTTTAATATCACCAAATTCTTTCAAGGCTTCTTTATCGTAGTCTGTAAGAGCTCCACATGACGGCATTTTACCATCAAAATACTTGTGAGTCAAAACTATAGCTCTGTTCACAAAGTTTCCTAAAACGGCAACCAGCTCGTTGTTATTTCTTGCCTGAAAATCTTTCCAGGTAAAATCATTATCTTTTGTTTCAGGAGCATTTGCTGTTAAAACATAACGCAATACATCCTGTTTTCCGGGAAAATCTTCCAGATATTCGTGTAACCAGACTGCCCAGTTACGGGAAGTCGAAATTTTATCCCCTTCCAGATTCAGAAATTCATTTGCAGGAACATTTTCCGGCAAAATAAAACTACCCTCAGCTTTCAGCATTGCAGGGAATACGATACAATGAAATACAATATTATCCTTTCCGATGAAATGGACTAATTTTGTATCTTCGTGTTTCCACCATTTTTCCCAGTCCGGAGTCAATTCAATCGTATTGGAAATATAACCGATAGGAGCATCAAACCAAACATAAAGAACTTTTCCCTCCGCTCCTTCAACCGGTACAGGCACTCCCCAATCCAGGTCACGGCTCACTGCACGAGGCTGCAAACCCATATCCAGCCAGGATTTACATTGTCCATATACATTGGTTTTCCATTCTTTATGATCTTCCAAAATCCATTTTTTCAACCAGGATTCATGCTTATCCAATGGTAAATACCAATGTTTGGTTTCTTTCAAAACCGGGACACTGCCACTGATTGCCGATTTCGGGTTTATCAGGTCAAACGGACTCAAAGAAGTTCCACAAGACTCGCATTGGTCACCATAAGCCCGTTCATTTCCACAATGCGGACATTTTCCAGTAATATAACGATCTGCCAGGAATTGTTTTGCTTCTTCATCATAATACTGTTCCGATGTTTTTTCTACAAATTCCCCCTTTTCATATAGTTTACGGAAAAAATCCGAAGCGGTCTTATAATGGGTTTCAGATGTGGTACGAGAATAAATATCGAACGTAATCCCAAAATCCTCAAAAGATTTTTTGATGATACAGTGAAATTTATCAACCACAGCCTGTGGAGTTATTCCTTCTGCTTTTGCTTTCAAAGCAATAGGTACACCATGCTCGTCTGACCCTCCTATAAATAAAACTTCTTCTCCTTTGAGACGAAGGTAACGTGCATAGATATCAGCAGGAACGTAAACCCCTGCCAAATGTCCGATATGTACAGGACCATTTGCATACGGTAAAGCCGATGTAATCAGTGTTCTATTAAATGCTTTGCTCATAAAGACAGATTTGAAAAATTAAGATGCAAAGATACATTATTTTCAATATTTTTCATTAAATTTGTGAGACGATAACACAAAACCAACTAAACCTGACAGATATGGAAAGCTTATTGCATTACGTTTGGAAATACAAACTGTACGATTTATCCCTTCTTAAAACAACTGGTAACGAAATTGTTGAAGTAATCGACCCCGGATTGTATAACACCAATGCCGGACCAGACTTCTTTAATGCTAAAATCAAGATAAACAATCGATTATGGGCCGGAAACGTGGAAATTCATTGTCGATCTTCTGACTGGTTTCTCCATAAGCATGAACGCGATAAGGCATATAACTCTGTCATTCTTCATGTTATTGAGACTAAGAACCAGGATTGTATTTTGGACCAAAACGGTAGAACTATCCCTCAATTAATCCTTAAAATCCCAGATAAAATCAAAGAAAACTATGAAGAT
>JAVBUX010000136.1:0-12282 GCA_031554915.1 Bacteroidales bacterium
GACAAACTATAGTTCAAAAGAATGGTGCCTTTATCTGCTATCCTGAGGCTGATTTCCTGAGGTAATCCGGGATTAAGAGCAACCTGTTCCGGAACATTTTTATAATTTATGGGAACTACAACACTGATTTCGAATCGTTGTTGCAAATATTGCAACACCCAAAACCCGAAAGCAATCAGCAAAAAAAATGAAAAAGCCAAAATTTTCTTCCAAACTCTACCTTGGAAGAAAGCTTTGACTTTTCCTTTGCTTTCTTTTTTATTTTGAATTCTGGTTGTCATCGGCTGCAGCAAAAACAGAAGCTTTGTCAACCTTAATCCTTACATTCTCTGCAATTTCAATATTGAAATTCGTATCATTGATATCTTTAATTTTTCCATAAATACCACCAGATGTAATGACACGATCCCCAACTTGTAAAGATTCACGCATTTTTTGAATTTCTTTTTGTTTCTTTTGTTGCGGACGGATCATCAGAAAATACATGACTGCAAACATAAGAACAATCATAATGATACTTCCGGTACCTCCACCCAACAAACCTCCACCACCTTGTCCTCCTGCAGCAGGAGCCGATGCATCCAATAAAATATGCAATAAATTCATAGCAAATAATATTTAAATAGAATTAATGTACAAATGTAATAATTATTTCAGTTTTTGAATAACTTGTTTTCTTTTTTTAACTCCCCTACAATAGCATCCAATATACCATTAATAAATGTTCCACTTTTGGATGTACTATAAAATTTAGCAATATCTATATATTCGTTCAATGTCACATTAATAGGAATCGACGGAAAATTCAGCAATTCAGCAATTGCAATCTGCATTATATATAAATCCATATTCGCAATACGATCCAGATCCCAATTCTTTATATGACGATTGATCCGTTCTGAATACTCTTTTTCGTTCAAAATAGATTTGTGGAGTAGTTCTAACGCAAATTCACGATCTTCTTCGCTTTTGAACATAGGTAAAAGCTCCATATCTTCATTATCTTCTTCTCCAAATCGTTTGATGGTTTTCAGGACAAAAGTACCAGTGATATCCATATCATCATTCCAATAGATGCTTTTATCTTCAAGGAATTCATATAATGCCTCATTCTTACAGATAATATCCTTAAAAACTCTTCTCCAGAATTCCTGGTCCGAATTATAACTGTCCTCACTCTTTATATATGATTTATATACATCAGAATCAAGGATCGTCTCTAACAAATTTTTTATAAAAAGAGTATCATCTTCCGTCCAGATCAATCCTTTTTCGTTAAAAAACGCCTGTAATTTCTTATTTTTGCGTCCCTGCTCGGCAAATCTGTTTTCGGCAAATCGCATATTTGGATTTAATTCTTCTTGAGTTGCAAGATATTTATGCTTACGAAGATCCAGACGTTTCTGTTCGGCATCTGTCAACACAGGGATAAGCAAAAGGAGGTAGTGGTACAAATCATAAGTCTTTTGCAGACTAAACATCAATTCCTTCTCTGCCAGGCTCAAATCCGTCGATTCTTTCTGATAATAAGAATAAACCACCTGGAGCAACTTGATGCGTATTATTACACGATTGATCATACTTAAAAAAGAGCTTGTCTATTTGAGGCAACAAAGGTAGTATTTTTTTATCAATAAACACACAAAAATACATTTTTTGCAATGCTTTTTGCTTTAATTGTTAAATCAGTTGTTTGTTTAAAAAAAAAATACCACTTTTGCAGAACTTATAGTATTGATGTTACTCATCAAATAATGCTTATATTATAGCTGAATATTTCGAATGGAAGAAAGCAACATAAAAAAGAAACTTGACAATAGAGAGTGTGACATAGTTTTTTCACAGACAATTAAAGCTGGAAAGCGTATCTATTATCTTGACGTAAAGAAAAATCGCAAAGGCGAATTGTACCTTGCGATCACTGAAAGCAAAAAAGTGACTAATGACGAACAAGCTCTGCCTGTATCGTTCGAGAAGCACAAAATATTCCTCTACAAAGAAGATTTTGACAAATTTCAGACCGCTCTGAGCGAAACTCTGGATTATATCAAGAAAAACAATACAGTTGATTTTGTCCCTCAAGACGAAAAAGCAGAAATCATCTCGGATATTGAGTCAAATATTGAGATAGTAGATGAGAATATCGACTTGAAAATAGATTTTTAATTTTGCAATTTCATAAAAAAGAGTTACCTTTGCACCGCTTTTTAAAAGAAATTCCGTGTGATGGGAAATTAGGGAGCATAATTAATCTTAATTTTGAGTAACACAAAAAAAATTAAACAATGAAAACATTTGAATTGAAAGGTACCCTGAGAGACAATTTGGGTAAAAAAGCTACAAAAGCTTACCGTGGAGAGAGCTTAGTTCCTTGCGTTCTTTATGGAGGCGACGAAGTAAAGCACTTCAACACAACAGCTGACGGAATCCGCAAGTTGGTTTACACGCCGGAAGTATTTGTCATAAATTTGGAGTTAGAAGGAAAAATTGTTTCTGCCATTATGAAAGACCTTCAATTTCACCCAGTTAGCGACCAATTACTTCACGTGGACTTCCTGCAGGTATCAGACAAGAAACCTATTACAATGGAAATTCCAGTTGTTCTTGAAGGTCTTGCCGAAGGGGTGAAAGCAGGGGGTAAATTATCTCTTGAAATGAGAAAACTGAAAGTAAAAGGTTTATATAAAAATCTTCCTGAAAAATTGGTTATCAATATCGAAAACCTTGGATTAGGAAAAACTATTCAAGTTGGGGCTTTGAACTTCCCAAATCTGGAGTTGCTCAACGCAAAAGACAATGTTGTTTGCGCTGTTAAATTAACTCGTGCAGCCAGAGGTGCCGCAGCTAAAGGAAACTAATTCAGTTATAAATGAAATATCTGATTGTCGGACTGGGGAATATCGGTCACGAATACGAAAATACCCGCCACAACATAGGATTTATGATATTGGACGCTTTTGCAAAAGCGTCCAATATTGTTTTTGCTGATAAACGTTATGGTTTTGTGTCGGAACTACGATTAAAAAACAAACAGTTAATCCTGCTTAAGCCATCTACATACATGAACCTGAGCGGAAATGCCATCCGCTATTGGTTACAAAAAGAAAATATTCCGATAGAGAATTTATTGGTTATTGTTGACGATCTCGCTCTTCCCCTTGGAGCTTTACGATTAAAGACTAAAGGCAGCGACGCTGGACATAATGGCCTGAAGCACATTCAGGAAACACTTGGCACTCAACAATATAATCGCCTTCGAGTAGGAATCGGCAATGAATTCAGTCAAGGAATGCAAGTCAATTATGTATTAGGAAAATTCTCCTCGGAAGAAGAAAAACAATTATCCGAACGTATTAACATCGCAACAGAAATGATAAAAAGTTTCTGCCTTGCCGGAGTAAATACCACCATGAACCAATTCAACAAAAAATGAACGAGGTCAGAATAGACAAATGGATGTGGGCCACACGAATATTCAAAACAAGAACAATTGCGGTGGAAGCCTGCAAGAAAGGACGTATCTCAATTAATAACGTCACCATCAAACCTTCGAGAATGATTAGGATCGGCGATGTAATCGATGTACGGAAACCACCTATTACCTATTCCTTCAAAGTCCTGGATTTAACACAAAACAGAGTGGGAGCTAAACTTGTCGCTCAATATCTTGAGAATGTCACATCCCCCGAACAATACGAATTACTGGAATTAAGCAAAATCAGCGGCTTTGTCAACCGGGCCAAAGGAACCGGGCGACCAACAAAAAAAGATCGCAGAAGTCTAGACGAATTCAACGACCCGATTTTTATCGATGATTTTGACTTCGATTTTGATTTTGAGGAAAAATAATTTCAAATTCATCGGCATCCTGCCATACAGGAAACTTTTCCCGAAACCGGTCTAACAATTCTTTATAAAGGACTCCCGTTACAATTTCTTCTTTATCCGGCTCACAAGAAACAATAATATCTCCTTTAAAATCGATGAGTTGAGAATCTCCCTGATGGTGATTATGACGCCCATCCTCACCGACCCTATTGACACCACAAACGTAACTGTAATTCTCCAAAGCTCTGGCTTTCAATAAAATATCCCATGTATTTTTACGCGCTTTCGGCCAATTAGCAGGGCATACCAACAAATCATAAGCTTTTGCTACATTTCTCGACCAAACAGGAAAACGCAAATCATAACAAATAATCATACAAATATTCCATCCTTTATAGGATACAATCAAATGCTCTTCGCCTGCAGTGAAATTTTTATTTTCATCCCCCATTCTGAACAAGTGACGCTTATCATAAAAAAAAACATTCTCCTCCGGAGTTATAAAAAAACCTCTGTTGCATAATTTATCGTCTTCTCTGGCCAAAAAACTGCCACAAATAGCAAAACCATAATCTTTTGCCCATTTCTTTATCATTTCTACGGTAGTGCCATCATTGGTTTCAGCAAGATGTCTGTTATTATCTACCGAAAATCCGGTGGAAAACATTTCCGGCAAAACGGCCAGATCGGTTTCCCCCTCTAAAGAATTCAGCAAGGAGCCATAATGTTGAATATTCTGAGATTTATCTTCCCAGAATATTGTGGATTGTACTAAACTGACCCTTAGAGTGTCCATAATTCAAAAAATAAAATTCAAATAATCCTGAACATATTTCAGCATTTACCAAATTCCAAAATATTTGCATTTTTGAGATGTGTTATATTCCGAATTGTTCCGGAAATTTACCTTTAAATCCAGTATAATATTGTTTTATTGCATTGATATCTGCAATTTCATCTCCTGTCGGATAAAAGTTTCGGCAAATACCTACTTCTTTCAGGCTATAATCAATATGAGCTAACGAAATAGGGACATTCGCCCCCAATGCTATATAATAAAAACCAGATTTCCAATTGGGATTCTTCTTTCGTGTCGCCTCCGGAGATATCGCCAGCTGGAAATGGTCCCGCCGCTTGAATTCCTCAATCATTTGCTCTGTAATAAACGTTTTCCTTTTCCTATCGACAGGAATCCCACCTAAAACCCTAAACAAATAGTTTAACGGAAAAAAAAACCATTCTTTCTTCATTAAAAAATGAGGTTTTCCTTTAACGGAAGCATAAAACAGGCGACCAATAATAAGATCCCAATTGCTGGTATGAGGAGCTACACAAATAATACATTTAGGAGGAATCTCCACTTCAACAACACATTTCCATCCAAACAAACGAAGTAAAAATTTCGCAAGTAAAACCATATCGACGTCTTTTAGAATGCAAAGGTATAATATCTTTTACACAACAGAATAATTATTATATTAAATACCTTTAATTTCAGATTTATTTTTCTTTTTTTCAGGTAAAAATCGTATCTTTGCACGCTCAATTTCAAAAAATAACAGAACTCTAAACACAACAATGGCAAAAGTAAAAAAATTGAGCCCGGATTACATCTTCGAAGCTAGCTGGGAAGTTTGCAATAAAGTCGGCGGAATTTACACCGTACTATCAACCCGAGCTCATACTCTTCAAAATACACTCAAAGACAAAATATTTTTTATTGGACCGGATCTAGGACAAGAAAAGAATAGTTCCGATTTTGTTGAAAGTGTTTCTCTATTGAAAACGTGGAAAGAATACGCTTTAAAAAATGAAAACCTCAAAGTACGTGTAGGAAGATGGAATGTCCCGGGAAAACCTATCGCTATTTTGGTTGATTTCAAACCCTATTTTGAACAAAAAAATGAAATTTATGCTCAAATGTGGGAAAAATTCAAAGTAGAATCACTTCATGCTTATGGAGATTATGACGAATCCTGTATGTTTGCATACGCTTGTGGACTTACCATTGAAAGTTTCTTCAAATTTAATAAACTCGAAAAAGAAAAAGTGATCGCTCATTTCAATGAGTGGATGTTGGGAATCGGCGCTTTATATATTAAAGATACGCTTCCTCGCATTGGTACGATATTTACCACTCATGCGACCTCGATTGGTAGATCAATAGCCGGGAATGACAAACCTTTGTATGCCTGTTTTGAAGCATACAACGGCGACCAGATGGCCAGAGAGTTGAATATGGAAGCCAAACATTCTATCGAAAAACAAGCTGCATGGAATGTGGATTGCTTTACAACAGTAAGTAAAATTACAGCAAGGGAATGTGAACAATTATTGGACAAAAAAACCGACATTGTTACTCCAAACGGCTTTGAAGACAATTTTGTCCCCCAGGGAAAAAGCTACACCAACAAACGGGATAAAGCCCGGAAAGCTTTGCTGGAAGTTGCAAAACAACTCACAGGAGATACTTTTGAAACCGATGCCCTCATGGTTGCCATCGGTGGAAGATACGAATATAAAAACAAAGGGATTGATGTCTTCATTGAAGCCATGAACCGACTAAAATGGTCGAACCCTGACAAAAAACAAGTTCTGGCATTCATCCTTGTTCCCGGATGGAACAATGGTCCCAGAGAAGATCTAAAAAAACGTTTAACATCAAAGAAAGAGCCTAAAAAACCTCTTGAATCGCCCTACTACACCCATGAACTAGTAGAGCCTCAGAACGACAAAATATGTCAATACCTTCGTCACCTTGATTTCACAAATCAACAACACGAATCCGTTAAATTAATTTTTGTTCCGTCTTACCTGATGGGCGACGATGGAATTTTCAACATTTCTTACTACGATTTGTTAATAGGAATGGACATGACTGTATTTCCATCATACTATGAACCATGGGGTTACACTCCACTTGAAAGTATTGCATTCGGAATTCCAACAGTCACAACTAATTTGGCTGGCTTTGGACTCTGGGCCAAAGATGAGAGCAATGTGGAAGATCTTTCCGAAGGAGTAGAAGTCATCGAAAGAACTGAAGATAATTATTATGAAGTCGCAGATAAGATTAAAGAAGCTGTGGCATCGTTTTTGCACTCAAGTAAAGCTGAACAGGATAAAATAAGGGAGGCTGCGAAAAACTTATCTGCAAAAGCCTCATGGGATCACTTTATCGAATATTATTTTGAAGCATATCATATTGCTTTGAAAAGTGCGGCAAAAAGAAAATGAATCAACAACTAAATGTTAAAAATATGAAAATCAGAGCTAATCACTCGAATGAACCTACATGGAAAGAAATCAACATCTATTCCAGACTTCCTCAGGAGTTGAGAATCCTGGACGAAATAGCTCATAATATGTGGTGGTATTGGAATTACGAGGCCATCGACATGTTTACTGCTATAGACAAAGATTTATGGAAAAAAACGGAAGGAAATCCGGTTCTTCTTTTGCAACGTCTTTCATACAAGCGCATTGCTTCTATAATCGAAGACGAAATGTTAATGGCTCAAATCAAAGGAGTTTATGCGAAATTCCGTGAATACATGGATGTTACTCCAGACAAAAACAAACCATCTGTTGCCTATTTCAGTATGGAATATGGATTGGCAAATATCCTGAAAATATATTCGGGAGGTCTGGGAGTACTGGCCGGTGATTACATTAAAGAAGCCAGCGATTCCAATGTTGACCTTTGCGCGATCGGTTTTCTATACAGATATGGGTATTTCACTCAATCCCTGTCAATGGACGGACAACAAATCGCAAACTACGAGGCCCAACAATTCGGACAACTTCCTGTTGAACAAGTGATGGGTAGCGATGGAAAACCTATGATTCTTGAAGTTCCCTGCTCTAATCATATCGTTTATTCATACGTATGGAAAGTAAATGTAGGACGTGTGAGCCTGTATCTGTTAGATACTGATTTTGAACAAAACAGCGAATGGGATCGTTCTATCACTCACCAACTTTATGGAGGCGATTGGGAAAACCGTATCAAGCAGGAATACCTACTCGGTATCGGAGGCATCTTATTACTCAACAAATTGGGTATCAAAAAACAAGTTTACCACTGTAACGAAGGACATGCTGCTCTGATCAATGTACAGCGTTTAACAGATTATATCGCCAATGAAAAATTGAATTTCAACCAGGCTCTGGAAGTTGTGAGAACATCTTCTCTTTATACCTGTCACACTCCGGTACCTGCTGGACACGACGAGTTTGAAGAAGGATTATTCAACAAATATCTTGGCAAATATCCTGAAAAATTGGGTATCTCCTGGCAGGAACTGATGGATATGGGTAGAGAAAACCCTGGTTCCAACGAAAAATTCTCTATGAGTGTATTTGCACTCAATACTTGCCAGGAAGCTAATGGTGTAAGTTTATTGCACGGACTGGTTTCCCAAAAGATGTTTGCTCCTGTCTGGAAAGGTTATTTCCCTGAAGAACTTCACGTAGGATATGTCACCAATGGCGTACACATGCCTACCTGGGCTGCGTCCGAATGGCGTAAATTTTATGAAAAACATTTCGACAAGAAATTTTATCAGGATCAGTCGAATCAAGATATCTGGGAAAAAATCTATAGTGTAGCGGATGAAGAAATCTGGGGTATCAGACAAACCCTGAAAAATCGCCTCGTTAATTATATCCGAGAACAATTCAAAGATAATTGGCTTAAAAACCAGGGAGATCCGTCAAAAGTGGTATCGGTAATGGAAAAAATCGATCCAAATGCTTTATTGATCGGATTCGGACGCCGTTTTGCGACATACAAACGTGCCCACCTGCTATTTACCGACCTGGAAAGATTATCTAAGATCGTGAATAATCCTAAATTCCCGGTCCAATTCATCTACACGGGAAAAGCTCACCCTGCTGATGGTGGAGGACAAGGATTGATCAAACATATTGTAGAAATCTCCCGCATGCCCGAATTCTCCGGAAAAATTATTTTTTTGGAAAACTACGATATGCGCCTTGCAAAACGTTTGATTTCAGGTGTGGATATTTGGTTGAACACCCCTACCCGTCCGTTGGAAGCTTCCGGAACCTCCGGAGAAAAAGCGGAAATGAATGGAGTGTTAAATTTCTCTGTCCTTGATGGATGGTGGTATGAAGGCTATCGTCAGGGTGCCGGTTGGGCTTTAACAGAAAAGCGCACTTACGATAATCAATCATATCAGGATCAACTTGATTCTGCTACGATCTACTCAATGTTGGAAAATGAAATCATTCCATTGTACTACGCTAAAAATAGCAAAGGATACTCTCCGGAATGGGTACAATACATCAAGAATTCTATCGCTCAAATTGCGCCTCATTATACAACAAAACGGATGATTGATGATTATATTGATCGTTTTTACTCCAAATTAGCCAATAGGGCACAATCACTGTCTTCAAACGGCTTTGCAAAAGCAAAAGAAATTGCTGCCTGGAAAGAAGATGTTGCTGCAAATTGGGATCAAATAGAAGTTCTGTCTGTTAGTCATGACGAAAATTTATTGGCAAAAGGAATGGAAGTCGGTGAAGACTTTCACATTCAGGTAATGTTGGATAAAAAAGCTATGAAAGGTGATCTGGGCATTGAAGTGGTCAGCATAGGTAATGACGCGATTACAAACAAGGAACGTATCCGCGTAGTACCAATGAACCTGGTAAAACAAGAAGGCTCCAGATTATTCTTCGAAGCAGATGTAAAAGCCTCTGAAACAGGACACTTCAGATTTAATGATCGTATTTATCCAAATAACAAAGACCTTCCACACCGTATGGATTTTGCCTTTGTTAAATGGATCAACTCATAAATTAATTGAGAATTGAGAATGATTTTTTGTACGCAAGCCCATTCTCAATTCTCAATTTTCAATTAATATATTGTATATAAGTCGTCATATCCTTATCCCCCCGACCGGACAAGTTGATCACGACCAAATCTTCTGGTTTAAATTGTTGTTTTCCGAGAATACCCAAAGCATGAGAACTTTCCAATGCCGGGATGATTCCTTCCAGTGATGTTAATTCAAAGGCCGATTTCAAAGCTTCATCATCAGTCACAGTATAGAGCTGCGTGCGGCCTTCTTTTGCAAGATAAGCATGTATAGGTCCGACACCAGGATAATCCAATCCGGCAGAAATAGAGTAAGGCTCTTCAACTTCCCCGTTTTCATCCAACATAATTATTGTACGACAACCATGTAGTACGCCTTCTTTACCTAAATGAAGCGTTGCTGCGGTCATTCCCGAATCAACACCTTTTCCTGAAGCTTCTGCAACTAACAATTTGACTCTGTCATCTTCCAGATAATGATAGAAAGCTCCAATTGCATTACTTCCGCCTCCGACACAAGCTACAACATAGTCAGGATACTCGCGTCCCTCTTTTTCCTTCAATTGTCGCTTAATTTCTGCACTGATTACAGACTGGAATTTGGCAACCATATCCGGATAAGGGTGTGGACCAATTGCAGAACCAATCAGATAAAACGTATTCTCTGAATTTGCACACCAAAAGTCCAGAGCTTCATTAACAGCATCCTTCAATGTCATGTTTCCTGAAGTTACAGAAACGACCTCCGCTCCTAACATTTTCATTTTTTGTACGTTCAGATATTGTCGTTCCACATCCAGTTTACCCATAAATATACGACATTCCATTCCTAACAAAGCACAGACTGTTGCTGTAGCAACACCATGTTGTCCGGCTCCAGTCTCAGCAATGAGACAGGTCTTGCCCATTCTTTTTGCTAGCAGGGCCTGTCCTAAGCAGTTTGTTATTTTATGAGCCCCCGTATGATTGAGATCTTCTCTCTTCAGGTATATTTTTGCTCCATATTTTTCAGATAATCTCTTCGCAAAATACAATGCAGTCGGACGACCGGCATAGTTATGCAATAAGTCAGAAAGTTCTGCCTGGAAAGAAGGCTCATCCATCATCTTCTCATAATATCCTCTAAGTTCATCAATGTTTTTATTCAAAACATCAGGTATATATGCTCCTCCAAATCTGCCATAATACCCATTTTCATCTACTTTGTAAGTTTTCATCTTTAACTGAATTTTGTAATTATTATTTAAAATTGTACTTTCTGATAACAAAAAAAGCCTGTCGTGAGTACGACAGGCCTTTCGGATATTTTATCGGTAAATATACAGGCTTAGCTCCTCACGACTTTTGAAGTTGTAAGTGCCACCACCAAAAATTATTTACCATTTGTTTCATTTTTTCTATTTTCTATGGCACAAAGATACACATTTTTCGAAATAAACAAGAAAAAATCAATATTTATTTAAAAAATCTATCTCAGCCTTTATTTAACGTTCGTGAAATAGCACAACCGGTGCAACTACCACACGGATTCGGACGCGCTCTTTTTATAAAGAAAAAGCGGTATATCCTATATAGCAAAAGACTTGCAATAAGAACTCCGATAATATAGACTATCACAAACTGCCACATACTTTTTCCATTTCTTATTTAACAAACATCGAGCCGATTTGATAAACCAAAAAGCTTATTATCCACGCAAGAACTGTCGTATAACAAATAACAAAAGAGGCCCATTTCCATGATCCTGATTCATTTTTAATAGCGACAACCGTTGCAATACATGGGAAATAAATTAATACAAAAAGTAACAAACTGATAGCAATCAGAGGGGTAAAAGCGGGGCTGCCATCTTCATGCTTTTCCTTGACAAGACGTTCTTTCAAGGCATCCGTATTATCACCATCCCCTACATAAAGGACAGCTAATGTGCTCACAACAATTTCTTTTGCTGCCATTCCTGAAAGCAGACTTACACTGATTTTCCAGTCGAAACCCAATGGACGTACCAAAGGTTCTGACATACGACCAATTTGTCCGATATATGAATTTTCTTGATGTTCGATACGTTTAATATGCTCAATATCAGAAATCAGGGAATCTTTTTCTGTTATTTTATCCGGTTGATTTTTATATTGCTGTTCAATCAAAGCGATTTGAGAAGCATATTTAGCATTTTGCTCTTCATTCTGAGGAAAATATTCAAGAAACCAGATAATTATAGATGCTACCAGGATAATCCCTCCCATTTTACGTAAATATTGAGACGATTTATCCCACATGTGACGGAAAATAGCTTTCAAGGTAGGCATCCGGTAAGGTGGCAATTCCATAACAAATGGCAAATCCTCTCCTTTGACCAAGAACTTCTTAAAGACACGGGACATGATGATTGCCAATAAAATACCGGTAATATATAAGCCAAACAAAGCGATACCTCCATGTTTTCCAAAAAATGCTCCTGCAAAAAGCAAGTAAACCGGCAAACGGGCTGAACATGACATCAAGGGATTAACCAACATGGTCAGTAAACGAGCATTACGACTTTCAATCGTTCGTGTACTCATAATCGCAGGAACATTACATCCAAAACCCATCACCAAAGG
>JAVBUX010000220.1:0-12340 GCA_031554915.1 Bacteroidales bacterium
TCTTTGCCGATTGAATAGAATTGACATTCAGTATTGTCCAAGTAGAGAAGAGTTGCATGCTGCGATATCACAGCTTTTAGACCAGGGTGGATGTTCTTTAGAGGAAATTGATACTGTTATGATTGGACTAAACGGTCAAGAGCCTAATGATCAAATCTATACAGAGGTTTGCTCTGAATTATTCCCGGGGACTCAACTACTTCATTACAAGCATTTATTTGGAGAATCCCCCTCGGCTTCCGGTTTAGGAGTGTATGCTGCGGCTACCTGTTTACATCAACAGCGTCTGCCTGTGCATTTGTTTGTCAACCCGCAAGAAAAAGAAAAAATAGGATTGAAACACATCCTGTTTTATAATCAAATTGAAAATAAAAATCACAGCTTTATCCTATTGTCATCATGTGGAGAATGATTTTATTATCGGTAATACAATGTTTTTTCCTGGCGGGAGGTCAAGTCTGCTTGAAACTTGCCATGAATCGCATGAGTAAATTTAGCTTTTCATGGTCTTTTTTCTCAGAATTGCTTACAAACTGGTGGTTGCTTGGCTCTGGAATTTGTATGCTGATCGCAACCGGATTATGGCTATATCTCATCAAAAATTTTGAATTCTCGATTATTTATTCGATGATCAGTCTCAGCTATGTATTTGGGATGTTAGCTGCAGTTTTTGTTTTTCACGAAGTAGTTCCAATCATGCGTTGGATGGGACTTTTGTTAATTATTTGTGGTATTTTATTAATCGCAAAGTAAATTTTAAGGAGATGAAAAAAATATTGTTTTTGACACTAATATTATTGGGGGGACTAAATCTGAATGCACAAAAACGCGTTATGGCAACGCCTACCCAAAGCCAGATGATGTTGGAGAAAATAACAGAGGCATCGGCGAAAATGCAAAGTCTGGTTTGTGATTTCGAACAAGTAAAGGTCATGTCCATTCTCAATGAAAAGATGACTTCTAACGGGAAAATGTATTATCGAAATGATAATTCTCTATGCTGGGAATATATTTCTCCATATACATATACTTTCGTTTTGAATAATAACAAAATAATGGTCCAGGCTGAGAATGGGAAAAAGAATGTTATTGATATTAAATCAAATCGTTTTTTTCAGGAAATAGCTAAAATAATGATGAACAGCATCAATGGAAATGGGTTGAAAGACATTAAAAGCTTTAAAATAAACTACTACTGGGGAGACGTCCGGTGGGAAATACATCTTATTCCTCTTCAAAAGGAAATGAAAAAGATGTTTTCAAATATCAGGATGACATTAAATACGAAAGACTATACCGTGGACAAAGTGGAAATGGACGAACAAAACGGAGATACAACAACTATCTTACTGAAAAACAAAAAATTCAATGGGAAAATTGAGAATAAAAAATTTATTATCGATTAGTTTGTGTTTATTGTTGTTTGTATCCTGTGCATCTCACAAAAGTGCTGTAACTTTACCGACACAAAAATTATTTGATACAACGAATGTCTCCCGATATAGAGTGTTAATCAAAAATGGTCAGGCAGAGATATCCGGGATCATGCTCATTAAATATATTGATAATGAATGGAGGGGAAGTATCGTAAATGAATTCGGCGTCAAGGCGTTTGATTTCATTGCCCCCCCGGGAAAATGTAAGTTACAAAGTGTCATGCCGTTTTTGGACAAATGGTATATTCGTAAAACAGTGGAAGGTGATTTTGCCTTCTTACTTTGGGATGTTCCGGCAGGAAAAACAGCAAAAGGGAAAACGATTACATTCAGTTCTTATAATCAGGATGCTCCATTTCAAAAGGGGTTTGTATTAAAAAATGAAAAACGAAAAATAGAATATTCATTTAATTATATTGAAGAATGATTTTATTGGACAAATTTTACAGCATACAACAACAGACTGAGAATGAGTCTGATGTCGAATATATCATCACTCTCAATAGTGAACATTTTATTTATGAAGCACATTTTCCTGGCCACCCTATTACCCCGGGAGTTTGTATCATCCAGATTTGCAAAGAGTTAATGGAGTTGCACTCAAAGAAGATGCTTTTGATTCAAAAAATACACAATGTGAAGTTTCTATCAATTATAGATCCGGTGGTAACTGTGACCATTAAAGTATCATTTTCTAAAATCATTGACATAGAAGGAGGATACAAATGTTCTGCATTAGTCCATTGGGAAGATGTGCAATACGCTAAATTAAACTTGTCATTACAATGCCAGTAAGAGAATCGGATATTTGCATCGTTATTCCGACATATAACAATCAGCAGTTTTTGGCACAAGTTCTTGACAATGTGCTACAATACGACATGCCTGTGATTGTAGTCAACGATGGTTCAACCGACACAACTCTTAATATTCTCTCAACCTATCAGGAAAAAATTGAAATTGTTTCATATTCTCAAAACAAAGGGAAGGGCTACGCACTTAGACAAGGATTCGACCGGGCTGAAAAATCAGGTTTTTTATATGCAATTACGATGGACTCCGACGGACAACATCTGGCCGAAGATTTGCCAAAATTTGTTGCTACAATAACTGAAAATCCAGGCGCGATGATTATTGGCAGTCGGTCGTTCAAACAAGAAAATATGCCTGGAAAAAATATTTTTGCCAATAATTTTTCTAATTTCTGGTTTACCGTACAAACAGGCATTACCCTGCCCGATACTCAGACCGGCTTCAGACTTTATCCTCTGGCAAAGATGAAAGGGATGCGCCCGTTTACACATAGGTACGAAGCGGAATTAGAGCTGTTAGTCCGTTCCGCATGGAAAAACATTCGGTTGATACCTCTGCCAATCCAGGTGTATTATCCGGAGAAACATGAACGAGTGACTCATTTCAGGCCAGGTATAGATTTTTTTCGGATTAGCCTGCTGAATACACTTTTTGTTTTTGTAGCTATCATATATGGTTATCCGTCAAAATTAATTCGCACTTTATTAGAAAAAAGAAAATGACCCGTTTTTTGATTCTCACATATACGTACTTCCTTTCACATAAGAAGCAATTAATTTGTTTGTTAGCCTTTCTTATATTCGGCTTTGTTCTTTCGCTATTGAGACTGGAATATAAAGAAGATATTGCGGAATTTTTACCGAACAACAAAGCGAATGAACGTATCACCTCTGTATATCAACATATTGGCAGTTCGAATAAATTAATTATCAATTTTTCGGCTAAAGATTCTACTCTTCATAATTCAGAGCATATCATCGAAGCGATTGAACAGTTTGCAACTTCATTAAGCGAACGAGATAGTTTACATATTATTCCCGAAATTATTTCTCAGGTAGATGAAAGTAAGATCCTTGAACTGACAAAATTTATACAAGAAAATATCCCCTACTTCCTGATTGAAGATGATTATTCACGGATTGATACGCTATTGACCAAAGCTTATCTAACATCCAATTTAGAAGAGGACAAGCGACAATTAATGCTCCCTTCGGGCAACCTGCTGAAACAAAATATGATTGCCGACCCTCTCCATCTTTTCTCTCCTTTATTGTTGAAGCTAAAAGATTTTCAGATTAATAATAATGCAGAGATAATAGATGGCCATCTATTTTTTCATGGAGGGAAAAAAGGAATGCTTCTTCTCACATCCCCTTATGGTATCAGCGAATCGGCCGGGAATACAAAGCTTTTAGAAATAGTTAATCAAACGATCGAACAAATACAAAAAGAATTCCCCAATCTAAGAATCAGTTGTTTTGGCGCTCCGGCTATTGCCGTTGCAAATGCAAATCAAATAAAAACGGATAGTGTCCTCTCTATTTCTTTGGCTGTAATACTAATATTCAGCCTTTTAATTTATTTCTTTCGCAACGGTCGGAACTTATTCTTCCTGTTCTTCTCGGTTCTGTTTGGTTGGATATTTTCGTTGGGGTCGTTAGCCCTTTTTATGGATCAGATTTCTGTTATTGCGATAGGCATAAGTTCTATATTTGTAGGAATTGCAGTCAATTATCCACTACATCTTATTGCGCATCTTCAGCATGAAAAAAATATAAAACGCTCGCTGAAGGAAATCATTCCTCCTCTACTGATTGGGAATATTACAACAGTAGGAGCTTTTCTTAGTTTATTATTTATCAATTCCCCAGCTCTGAGAGATTTGGGATTATTTGGTTCTTTATTGCTGATAGGCACTGTCTTATTCGTTTTAGTATTTCTCCCCCACCTGATAAAAACAGATAAACAGAGCAAAGAGGTGGCATCTCCTTTATTTAAAAAATTAGCGTCTTTTGCTCCTGAACGAAACAAATGGGTTGTTTGTGTAGTCCTGGTACTTACTGTCGTGTTCTTGTTTCTAAGCCAATCTGCGAAATTTGATTCCGACATGAACAGCATAAACTACATGACAGAAGCACAACGTGAGGATATGAACGACATGCTACAATCATTAGAGCAGAATGATAAGAGTACCGTTTATATGATCTCAGAGGGAGAACAAATGGATAATGCTTTATCATTTCATGAACAAAGTGCTTCTCTGCTGGATTCGCTTCAACAAACCGGAATTATAAAAAGCATCTCCGGAATCGGCATATTCCTACCATCTCAAGAAGAACAAAAGAGACGGATCGATCGTTGGAATAAATTTTGGGAAATCCACAGGGATAGCCTTCTGCTTCAGATTGATAACATTGCAACTTCAGTCGGTTTTAAGCAAGGAGCTTTTTCTGATTTCTCCCAATTATTGCATACGGATTTTACGCCACAACCGGAAAGCTATTTCAGCCCTATTACGAGTTTATTGGCTGAAAATTATTTGATTCGGGAAAGCAATAAAAATAGAGTCGTCAATTTGCTGTATTGCGAAAAAGAAGATACCGAATCTTTGAAAAATGCCCTTTCAGAAGGTTTAACTGCCCGAAAATTAGACAGTCATATATTCTTTTTTGATACTCGCAATATTGGTGAGTTGATGGTTGATTTTCTTTCTCAGGAATTCAATTATGTGCTGTTTTTCTGTGGAATGATTGTCTTTGTTTTTTTGACAATCTCTTTTGGGCGACTGGAACTCAGTGTTCTTTCATTTCTACCTCTGGCTGTCAGTTGGATCTGGATTTTAGGTATTATGCAATTGTGGGATATTCATTTCAATATTGTAAGCATCATTCTTGCAACTTTTATATTTGGACAGGGTGACGATTATACTATTTTCATTACAGAAGGATTAATGCATGAATATACCTATAAACGTAAAGTGCTGGACTCTTATAAAAAGAGTATTGTTCTTTCTTCTCTCATCATGTTCATCGGTATTGGGACTCTCATTTTCTCCAAACATCCGGCCATGCATTCATTGGCAGAAGTAACAATTATCGGAATGTTCTCGGTGGTAATGATGGCCTATATTATCCCTCCATTTATTTTTAAATGGTTAACCACCAATAAAGAAGGTCTCCGAAAGGTTCCTGTTACATTTAAGCGATTGGGCTTCTCTGTTTATGCTTTTATTGCCTTTTTGACAGGAAGCCTCATCATTACAATTATAGGTCTCTGGCTTTTCTGTTTCAATAAGAATAATGAAACAAAAAAAGTTCGTTATCATTCCATTTTACGTAGCGTTGCTCATTGGGTTATCAGACATATTCCGGGTGTAAAATTCAATTATGAAAATCTGTCTGACGAAACCTTTGACAAGCCAGCGATCATCATCAGTAATCACCAGTCGCATTTGGACTTAATGTGCTTGATAATGTTACATCCCAAACTGATTGTACTAACAAATGATTGGGTCTGGAATAATCCTTTTTATGGTCGCCTCATTAAATATGCGGACTTTTATCCCATCTCAAATGGTATTGAGCAAAATATTCAAAAATTATCCGAACGAGTGCAAAAGGGATATTCTATTGTCGTCTTTCCGGAAGGAACTCGTTCTTCGGACTGTAGTATTCTTCGGTTTCACCGTGGGGCATTCTATTTAGCTGAACAACTGAATTTGGATGTTATTCCCATTTTTATCCATGGAGTCGGTCATGTATTGCCCAAAACGGATTTTATGCTTCAAAACGGAATAATTACGGTCCAGGTACATCCACGTATTCAACCTAAAGATTCGCGATTTGCAGACAGTTATGCTATCAGAACAAAACAAGTGCGGCATTATTACAGAGATACATTCACGGCTATTTCTAAGCAACTTGAAACATCCGCTTATTTCAAGAGTTTTGTTTTGCATAATTACATTTATAAAGGTGTTGAGATTGAACGCGAAGCAAAAAAAGAATTTATGCTTTTAGAAAAATCAGGAAAACTGAATACAATTGATAATTATCATGGAACGGGGCCTGTTCTGATTCTAAATAATAAATATGGCATTTATAGTTTCCTTTTTGCACTGGTACATAAAGACATACAAGTGATCGCGCTTGAACAAGAGGAAGACAAGGTACTACTTGCCCGCAATTGTTCCGGATTACCTCAAAATTTGAAGATTCTCAGAGATAACGAATTTACGGAAGAGGTAACGTTTGAAAATGTGATTGATGTACAAAAACTAATAAACAACAATGAATAATATTCTATTTTTCAAAAACAATTTTCTAAAAATACTCGTTGTAACCATCTTGAATGTTATTGTGAGTAACACTTGTATGTGTCAAGAAAAGCTATACGTAAAAGGAAGTTTATTCGGACGCCCAATCGAGACTCAAGTTGATCATAGTTTCGCAGCGACGATGCTCACCAATAGACAGGACATTAGTGTAACAACCTTATTTGCACACTATCAAGATCAGAAGCTGTGTAATGAATTATTAACAGACATTACTAAAAATTACTCGTTAGATGTGGCTTCCTTATTCTTGTACGAAAGATTGTATGAGCAAAACAATAACAAACAATTGCAAGATTTTTATTCTTCAACGATTGATCTTTTGTCTTCGTCGAAGCTCGACCAGGAATTATCTTTCTTACAAGATTATCATATTGTCTTCGTACCTGCATTTAATTATGAATCCAATGCGGGAAATTTCTGGCAACAACGAGAACTACTTGATTCAGCTCGTATCTCTCATGAAATAATAAAAACATATCAATGGGGGCTTGTCGAAGAAAATGCCCAAATGATAGCCGATTGTCTTCAAAAAACGACCCACCAGCACAAAAATGTCATTGTTGTCAGTGTAAGTAAAGGTGGCTTAGAAACAGCATTGGCTTTAGAAAAAATAACTAATCCGGATGTCTTGAATTCGATAAAAGCATGGATCAATGTGAGTGGTATTCTCAAAGGCTCCCCTGCAGCTGATCATTGGCTTAAGCCTTCAAAAAAGATATGGCTCCGATTTGGTTTGTTTTTTTCCGGGAAATGGAAGGTTCCATTAAATCAATTATTAAACAATTTAAGTTACGAACAACGCAAGCAAAAGGCAGATACATTATCTATACCCCAGAATATCTACACTGTTAATCTCATTGCAGGCAAACTTAGAACTCAAAAAGATCGTACAGAACTGTATCTCCCGAGTGACGGATATTCTCCTCTCCTGGACGAAATCGCAGACAATGGGGATGTCGTCGTAGAAATGTCAGCTGATCATACTTATGAAGGTGTTGATCTTAATGTTCGTATGGTAGCATTGCTTCGTTATGTTACTAATAAACTGCAAGGTGAACTAGTCGATGAATAAACATGTCGTAATTATAGGAAGCGGGTTAGGTGGACTGACTACTGGTTATATTCTATCAAAGAATGGATATAAAGTAACCATTGTGGAAAAAAACACTCAATTAGGAGGCTGCCTTCAAACATTTAACCGACATGGGATAAAATACGAAACCGGCATGCATTATATTGGTAGCATGGATGAAGGACAAACTCTTTATAATTTCTTCAACTATCTATCCTTATTGCCGGATGTCAAGCTGTCTTCTTTAGATAGAACGGCTTATGATATAATCTCTATCGCCGGTCAACGCTTCCCATTTGCAAATGGAGATGAAAACTTTGTAAATACCCTGGCATCATATTTTCCTGACGATCGGAAGAATCTACTGCGCTATCGTCAAATTATATACAATGTCGCAAACAACTCTCCTCTGTATTCATTTCGGCCAGTTGATTCGTTGACCCTAATCAATCCCAGCTACATTAAAAAAAGTGCTAGTGAAGTGGTATCTTCAGTAACAAAAAATACCCTTTTACAGCAAGTGTTGGCCGGGAATCTTCCTTTGTATGCCGGTATTGAAAATAGAACACCTCTTTACATTCATGCTTTAATCAATGATTTTTATAATAAAAGTGCTTACCGAATTATCGGAGGAAGTGATATTATTGCAAAATCATTGGTGAGTTCCATACAAACTGCAGGCGGAACAGTTCTGGCATCCTCAAAGGCTGTTAAGATTAGCTGTAATGCAGAAAAAGCAGTCAGTGTCACTCTTGAAAATGGAGATGAGCTGGAAGCCGACTATTTTATATCCAACATACATCCCATCCGAACCACGGAATTATTAGATACACATCTTATCCGGAAGTCATACAAAGAGCGCATCAGAAGTTTGAAGCATACTGTTTCTAACTTTACAGTGTATTTACAATTTAAAAAAGATACTGTCCCTTATCTCAATTCTAACTTTTTCCATTATAATGGGAACAAAGTGTGGGGATGCGAACAATATACCAATGCTTCCTGGCCTAAAGGGTTCCTGTATATGCACCTTTGTTCTTCGGAAAGCCAACAATATGCAGACGGTGCAATCCTGATTGCCTATATGAACTTTGAAGACGTAGCTATGTGGCAGGGAACTTCAATTGGACGACGTGGAAACGATTATGAAGATTTTAAACTACAAAAAGCGGAACGATTGTTGAACGAATTAGAAAAACAATTTCCCGGAATATTAATGAATATTGATCGATATTATACTTCAACACCTTTGACTTACCTGGATTATACAGGCACAGAGGAAGGTTCTATGTATGGAATTATGCGTGACTGCACAATGCCCATACAGTCCGTTGTTTCTCAGCGGACAAAAATACCCAATCTTTTTCAAACCGGTCAGAATATTAATTCGCACGGAATTCTTGGAGTGATCATTGGGGCCATCATTACATCAGGAGAACTTCTCGGAGTAAACACAATTATTAATCAGATTAAACAGAGGAATGAATGTTAAATAAACAGTCTGTCATTATAATTGGAGCGGGAGTTGGTGGTTTATTTTGTGGAGCGATTCTATGTAAAGAAGGATATTCCGTAAAAATATTCGAAAAACATTATGTTGCGGGAGGTGGCCTTCATCAATTTAAACGCGAAGGAGTTTCTTTCGAAACGGGAATCCATATTGTAGGAGGATTTAATCAGGGAGGTGTTCTACAACGCATTTGTTCTTATTTGGATATCCTGAATGAACTCTCTATTTTACCGGAAGATGATGACTGTATCGAACTATTTCAGGTTGGTTGTGACGGCAAAAAATACAAAATCCCCAAAGGTGCAACAAATTACATCGAAACTTTAGGACAAGAATTCCCTGAAGAAAAAGATAATATTGCTCGCTATATACATGACATTTACGCTATTTGTGATAATACAAAGTTATATAACCTGGAATTAGAACATGCGGAGAGTTCCCAATTGGGGCATCCGGATGAATATTTAGTAAGTGTGGGCGATTTTATTAATTCCTATACTTCTGATGAACGTTTACGTGCGGTGTTAGCACTTGCAAATCCGTTATATGCAGGAACACAATACGAAACTCCGGTCTATATTCATGCACTGATTACAAAATTTTTCATGGAAGGGGCGTGTAGATTTGTCGATGGAAGTCAACAACTTGCAGATGCATTAATCAAAAGGATTCGTCAATCAGGAGGCGAAATATATACCAATAATGCTATTACGCATATTGAAATTGAAAAACCAGGTATTGATCATATTGTATCTGCTGATGGGCAAAAACATCGTGCCGATTATTATATATCTGCCATTCATCCTTCTTCGTTATTTAAACTACTGGATACCGCCAAATTACAACGCTCATATTATTCCCGGATTGACTCCATTCCGAACACCTATTCTTCTTTTTGCTTGTATATCATTTTCAAACCCGATTCATTTCCATTTTTCAATTATACAGGGTATTATCAGGATGATTATAACGTTACCTGGTCGCACGATAAATATACATTGGATACGTGGCCACAAGGAATAATGTACCTTACCCCTCCGACAACCACTCACGACACTTTTGCAGAAAAGATGATCGTCAATTGTATTATGAACTACAATACAGTACAAAAATGGGAAGATACAAAAACTGGAAACAGAGGACAAGAATATATCGATTTCAAAAAATGGTGTGAACAACGGATCATTATGCAATTGGAAAAAGTTTTTCCGAATATTCGTTCTTGTATTAAAAGTATATATAGTGCCAGCCCATTAACAATCCGTGATTTTTATAATCAAAAAGAAGGTGCTTTGTATGGCGTAAAAAAAGATTGCAATAATATGGAACGCTCTTATATTTCGGTACGAACTAAATTAAATAATTTGCTACTAACCGGACAAAATGTTAACTTGCATGGCATATTGGGAGTTCCTCTAACGGCAATCAGTACGTGTGCAGAGTTAGTAGGAATGGAACATCTTTTGAACAAAATAAACAAGTATTAATCTCATGAAGGAGAGACAACATATTAAAAAGAAAAAAAAAATTGGAATCTTTTTATTCCTGTTTTTTTTAACCCAGATGATGCCATTGTCTGCTCAAAAGACAATCAATATATGGAAGGATATAGAAAAAATGAATAACCAAAAACGTTCTGAATTAACAATATACCTCCCAAAAAAGGAAAAAAACACAGGAATTTCTGTCATTATTTGTCCGGGAGGAAGTTACCGTTACTTAGGAATGAAACATGAAGGATACGAAGTTGCGGAATATTTGCAAAGCCAGGGAATTGCTTCGTTTGTACTCCGTTATCGTGTCGGAATATATGGAAACCGTCATCCGGCGATGATACAAGATTTGCAACGTTCGATACAACTGGTTAAAAGGATGTGCCCGGAATATAATTTATGCCCAAATAAAGTAGGCGTTTTGGGATTTTCTGCCGGAGGGCATCTTGCTGGAGTTTCCGCAACCTATTTTGATACAAATTTTTTGGACCCGTCAAACTCTGTTTTGGACACATCTCTCCTGAAACCAGCATTTGTCGCAATGATTTATCCGGTTATTAGCATGCAAGAAGAAGACATTGTACATAAACGTTCTCGTCGAAATCTATTGGGATATTCTCATAGAAAAAAAGAAATGGAAAATTATATGTCGCTCGAGAAACATGTACGGGAAGATATGCCTCCTGTCTTTCTTTTACAATGCAAAGGAGATAAAACGGTGAATTATCACAACAGTGAATTCTACAATCAGGCTTTATCTGAAAAAGGAGTAAATCATAAATACTTGTTTTATGATCAAAACTTAGGTGGAAACAAAGGTCATGGTTTTGGAATCCGTCCTAATGGAATAACCGACAATTGGCAATGTGAATTTATATCTTGGATACAATCTGTAACAAAATGAATCATACCGAATTAGAATATCAGTCTAAAGAGAAAATCAAAAGTTTCCAGGAAGACAAAATGCGAATAGGATTACAATACCTTTCGCATCACTCTCCTTTTTACCAAAGAATGTTTCGTGAATACAGTATCAATATCAATGATATCCATCATTTGGAAGATATGCAACAAATACCCTTCACAAGCAAACAGGATTTACAGTTGTACAATGATGATTTTCTTTGTATCCCAAAGGAGAAAATTGTTGATTATATTACAACTTCCGGTACTTTGGGTGATCCGGTGACATTCGCAATGACAGATAAAGATCTAGATCGTCTGGCATACAATGAGGAAATATCTTTCACATGCGCCGGAGTAAAGCCTGGAGATATCGTGCAATTAATGACTACCATCGATAAGCGTTTTATGGCAGGTCTTGCCTATTTCTTAGGATTACGTAAACTCGGAGCTGGTATCATCCGTGTAGGAAATGGGATTCCTGAACTTCAATGGGATACTATCAACCGAATTAAACCTAATACAGTGATGTGCGTTCCATCTTTTCTTTTACGCATGATTAAATATGCCGAAGAAAATGGGATCGATTATAAAAACTCCAGCGTAAAAAAGGCCGTTTGTATTGGCGAAAATATTCGTGAACAAAATTTCTCATTAAATCTGCTTGGCCAACGAATAAAAGAAAAATGGGATATTGAATTATATTCTACTTACGCTTCTACGGAAATGGCAACTACGTTTGCTGAATGTAAATATGGGTGTGGTGGTCACCATCAT
>JAVBUX010000071.1:0-2537 GCA_031554915.1 Bacteroidales bacterium
CTGTTCGCCGATCATATCGGAATCAGTCGTGGAACAATGAACCATATTTTAAACGGGCGGAATAACCCGAGTCTGGATGTCATCACTAAAATCCTGGCAACTTATCCTCATATTAATACCGAATGGCTGATGTTCGGAACCGGTCCGTTATACAAAGGCGATAAAGCTTTTCTTCAACCGTCTTTATTCGATGAGATTCCTGTAAATCCGGGCAAAATCCCGGAAAAAACAGAATATCGCAAGGAAATTGAGGTTAAAACGCCGGAAAAAACGATTAATAAACCTGAAATAGAAGAAATTAGCATCCCTAAAATCAGTTCTAAAATAGTGGACAAAATAATTATTTATTACTCTGATAATACATTTGAGAACTTCGTCCCGGAAAACCGATAATTATTTTGTAAATTTGCAGCCGTTATTATCGCAAAATATAAGTATATGAAAAAATATGCATCGGATTGGACTGTGACTGAAAATATTCGATTACATCCAAACTATTGCCTTTTGAAACTAACCCTCGACACTACTATTCCGGAAATGCTGCCGGGACAGTTTGTTCAAGTTCTGGTAGATGGTTCTCCGGAAACTTTTCTTCGTCGTCCGATTTCCATTAATTATATAGATAAAATCAAAAATGAATTATGGCTGTTGATTCAATTGGTTGGAGCAGGCACAAAGAAGCTTGCGGAACTGAAACCCCAACAAACCGTTAATTTAATGTACCCTTTAGGAAATAGTTTTTCGACTCCTAAAACAAAGACTGACAAACTATTACTGGTCGGTGGTGGTGTTGGTGTTGCTCCAATGCTTTATTTGGGAGCTCAATTGCAATTGCAGGAATATTCTCCTACGTTCTTGCTTGGAGCGCGTTCAGAAAAGGATTTGCTTTTGTTGGACGAATTTAAAAAATATGGAGAAGTATTTATTACCACAGAAGACGGAAAACTGGGGGAAAAAGGTTATGTGACTAATCATTCTATTCTAAAAGAGAATCAGTACGATTTTATTTACACTTGCGGCCCCAGTCCGATGATGCATGCAGTAGCTGCATACGCAAAACAAACAGGTATTCCATGTGAAGTGTCGCTGGAAAACCTGATGGCATGTGGTATTGGAGCATGTTTATGTTGTGTTGAAAATACCACGGAAGGACATATTTGTGTATGTACAGAAGGACCGGTAATTAATATAGAAAAACTGAAATGGCAAATCTGAAAATAAATATAGGCAATTTATCATTTAAGAATCCGGTAATGACTGCTTCCGGAACATTCGGATATGGTACTGAATTCCTTGATTTCATGGATTTATCGCGCATAGGCGGTATTTTCATGAAAGGTACTACTGCATCGCACCGTGAGGGTAATTTTTATCCCAGAATGGCTGAAACCCCTTCAGGGATGTTGAATGCAGTTGGCTTACAAAATAAAGGGGTTGATTATTTCGTATCCCATATTTATCCCGAAATTAGGAAATATGACACCAATATGATGGTCAATGTAAGTGGCTCTACCATAGAAGAATACATTTCCTGTGCAGAAAAAATTAATGACTTGGAAGATATTCCGGCAATTGAACTGAATATTTCCTGTCCAAATGTAAAACAAGGGGGGATGGCTTTCGGTACCAGTTGCCACAGTGCATCGCAAGTTGTGAAAGCTATTAGAAATGTATATCATAAAACATTGATAGTCAAGCTGTCACCAAATGTGACAGACATTACTGAGATTGCCAGAACAGTTGAAGCAGAAGGGGCTGATGCTGTTTCGTTGATCAATACAATTGTTGGAATGGCGATTAATGCAGAAAAACGTCGCCCGATATTATCTACAGTAACAGGCGGACTATCAGGACCTTGCGTTAAGCCAATAGCCTTGAGGATGGTATATCAAACTTATAAAGCCGTCAAAATTCCGATTATCGGTATGGGAGGTATATCTAATGCAACTGATGCTATCGAATTCATGCTTGCAGGTTCTACGGGCATTCAGATCGGAACTTACAACTTCATAGATCCTGCTATTTCTGTTAAAGTAGTTGATGGTATCAACGAATATTTGGACAGACATGGCTTTCAGTCTGTAACAGAAATCATTGGTGGACTGGAAATAGGATAAAGTTTATTGTTGAAACTTTATCCGAAAAGTTCTCTGAATGCTTCTTCCACTTTTTTGACAGAGACAATCCTTATTTGAGTTTTTTTGTAATCAAATCCCTTCAGATTGTTTTGTGGTATGATAATGGTATTGAAACCTAGCTTTTCTGCCTCCAAAATACGCTGTTCGATCCGGTTCACAGGACGTATTTCTCCAGAAAGGCCTACTTCTCCGGCCATGCAGACCTCTCGTTCAATAGCAACATCCAGGCTGGAAGACAATACGGCACTGATTACAGACAAATCGATAGCTGGGTCATTTACTTTCAGACCTCCGGCAATGTTTAGGAATACATCTTTTTGTATCAACTTAAATCCGGCACGTTTTTCTAAAACGGCTAGCAACATATTCATCCTGCGAATATCGAATCCGGTAGCGCTT
>JAVBUX010000331.1:0-23638 GCA_031554915.1 Bacteroidales bacterium
ATAAAATTCGTATCATACGTGATGGTATCGTGATTTATTCCGGAGACTTAGGTTCTTTGAAACGTTTCAAAGAAGATGTGAAGGAAGTAGCTACGGGTTACGAATGTGGTTTGAATATCCATAATTTCAATGATATCAAAATTGGAGATATCGTTGAAGCATTTGAAGAAATTGAAGTAAAACAAACTTTGTAAACATGATGAATTGGCTGGATATAGTCATAATCGTCTGTGTAGCAATCGGATTGATAAAGGGCCTGTTTGATGGATTAATCAAACAGGTCATTTCGCTTTTGGCTCTCATAATCGCTATTTTATTTGCAGGAGTCCTTGCCGAACCAGTTCGTAATTTCTTATTGGATCAACCTACCATCGCAAATGCCATGCCTGTATTCGTAATCACAGGTATTTGTTACATCATCGCATTCTCTCTTATCGTTTTAGCAATTTATGGTCTAGGAAAACTGGTAGAAGTTGCCATTAAGGTAACACCGGCAAAAACCTTAAATTATATACTAGGCGGATTTTTTGGAGCATTGTCCGGAATACTTGCTTTAAGTTTGGCATTTAATCTATTAACAGTTTTTGATCCAAATTATAAGATAATCAGCAAACAAACCAGGACAGAATCTGTTTTATTTAATACAGTTAACAGTATGGTACCGACTTTGTACCCATACATCAAAAATTATCTGAATGGAAGATAATCAAAATAATATATTTGATGAACTGAAAAACCGGGAATATAAGTACGGTTTTGTCACCAATGTCGAAACGGATTACGTTCCGAAAGGGCTTAACGAGGATATAATCCGGACTATTTCCAGAAAAAAAGAAGAACCGGAGTGGATGTTGGACTTTCGGTTAAAAGCGTACAACTTTTGGAAAGAAATGCCAATGCCTCATTGGGCGCATTTAAATATCCCCGAAATCGATTACCAGGACATCATATATTATGCTGCTCCAAAGAAAAAAGAGGGGCCTAAAAGCCTGGATGAAGTAGATCCGGAGTTATTAAAGACTTTTGACAAACTCGGGATTCCTCTCCATGAACAAAAAATATTCTCAGGAATGGCTGTCGATGCGGTAATGGACAGTGTTTCCGTCAAAACCACATTCAAAGATGTTTTGGCTGAAAAAGGAATCATATTCTGCTCTTTCAGTGAAGCTGTCAGAGAACATCCTGATCTTGTTAAAAAATACATGGGGAGCGTTGTCCCCTATCGCGATAATTTCTTCGCAGCCCTCAATTCCGCAGTATTCAGCGACGGCTCATTTGTCTATATCCCGAAAGGTGTGCGTTGTCCGATGGAGCTATCGACCTACTTCCGTATCAATGCTTTGAATACCGGACAATTCGAACGCACATTAATTGTTGCTGAAGATGATTCGTATGTAAGTTATCTGGAAGGTTGCACAGCCCCTATGCGTGATGAAAATCAACTGCATGCTGCTATTGTTGAAATTGTAGCTCTGGAAAATGCAGAGGTAAAATATTCAACAGTTCAAAATTGGTATCCGGGAGATAAGGATGGAAAAGGAGGTATTTACAATTTTGTTACTAAACGGGGAATTTGTAAAGGCAGAAATTCAAAGATATCCTGGACTCAGGTTGAAACCGGCTCTGCTATTACCTGGAAATATCCGAGCTGTATTTTGTCAGGAGACAATTCTATCGGAGAATTCTATTCAGTGGCAGTCACAAATCATTATCAACAGGCAGATACCGGAACAAAGATGGTCCATATTGGAAAGAACACTAAGAGCCGTATCGTCTCAAAAGGGATCTCTGCCGGCGTAAGTCAAAATAGCTATCGTGGATTAGTCCGGATAATGAAAGGCGCTGAGAATGCACGAAACCACTCTCAATGTGATAGTTTATTATTGAGTGACAAATGTGGAGCACATACATTTCCCTATATGGACATCCAAAATGAATCTGCTATTGTGGAACATGAAGCGACCACTTCAAAAATCAGTGAAGAACAAATTTTTTATTGTAATCAGCGAGGAATCGCTACCGAAGATGCAGTAGGACTCATCATCAACGGTTATGCAAAAGAAGTATTAAATAAACTCCCGATGGAATTTGCCGTAGAAGCACAAAAGCTACTGCAAATCTCGCTTGAGGGTAGTGTAGGATAGAAAGAAAAGTTACATAATATGTTAAGTATAAAAAATTTACATGCTTCCATTAATGGAAAAGAGATATTGAAGGGTATTGATCTTCAAGTCAATGCCGGAGAAATTCACGCAATCATGGGCCCAAACGGATCCGGGAAAAGTACTCTTTCTGCCGTTTTAGTGGGAAACCCTGCTTTTGAAGTCACCGAGGGTGAAATCTGCTTCCAGGAAAAAGATCTTATGGAATTATCTCCTGAAGAAAGGTCTTGCGAAGGATTATTCCTCAGCTTCCAATATCCTGTGGAAATTCCGGGAGTAAGTATGGTCAATTTCATGCGCACTGCAGTGAATGAACATCGCAAATACAAAGGTCTTGAACCCCTGGCTGCAAGCGAATTTCTGAAATTGATGAGAGAAAAACAAGCCTTGGTAGAATTAGATACCAACTTGGTCAATCGTTCAGTAAATGAAGGCTTTTCCGGTGGCGAAAAGAAAAAGAACGAGATATTCCAGATGTCGGTATTGGAGCCTACTTTAGCGATTCTCGATGAAACCGACAGTGGTTTGGATATTGATGCCCTGCGAGTTGTTGCCAATGGCGTAAACAAGCTTAAACGCCCTGATAATGCGACAATCGTCATCACTCACTATCAACGTCTTTTGGATTACATCAAACCTGATTTTGTACATGTTCTTTACAAAGGAAAAATTGTAAAATCAGGAGGTGCCGAATTGGCAATGGAATTAGAAGAAAAAGGTTACGACTGGTTAAAAGAAGAATGATGCAATCAGAACAACAATATATAGAATTTTTTACCGCCCAGAAACAAGCTCTCAATGAGATCTCATCGGAATTGATTAATTCCAAACGGGATGAAGCTTTTGAAGCATTTCAAAAGAAAGGCTTTCCTGTTTTTGATTCGGAAGATTATAAACATACAAACATTCCAAATTTGATGGAACCCGATTATGGATTCAATTTTTCAGGTTTAAAAGCAGAGATCGATCCATACAAGGTATTCAAATGCAATGTTCCTAATCTTTCCTCCACTATTCATTTTATCATCAACGATAGATTGTATAAAAGCGACGAAAGGAATCCGGTATTCCCGGACGACGTATTTTCAGGAAGTTTGAATGATTTTGCAGAAAAATTCCCGGAAATATTCAAAAAACATTATGGAAAACTAGCCACTCCCGATAAAAACGGAATTGAAGCTTTCAATACCATGTTTGTACAGGATGGTTATGCACTCTATATCCCTAAAAATGTTGTTATCGAAAAACCGATACAGATTACTAACATTATCAGAGGTTCGGTAGATTCTCTGATGACCCGACGTCTTCTTATCATCATCGAAGATGGCGCTGAAGCTAAAATACTCGTTTGCGACCATACTGCAGACGAAACTCCAAAATTTGCAGTCACTCAGGTAACTGAGATTTTTGTCGGTGAAAACGCCATTTTTGACTTCTATGAATTAGAAGAAAGTTCTGAAAACACCATTCGTCTGACATCAAATTTTGTGAGCCAGAAGGCGTCTTCAAACGTGATGGTAAACAATATTTCTCTTTGCAATGGAATCACCCGAAACAATTATAATGTTTATCTTGAAGGAGAAAATGCAATGACTCATCTGTATGGACTTGCAATTACAGACAAGACTCAGAAAATCGATAATGTTACCAATATTGAGCATCGGGTTCCTAACTGCCAAAGTGATGAATTATTCAAGTATATTCTTGATGAACAATCAATTGGATCTTTCAGTGGACGTATTGTTGTTGCTAAAGATGCTCAGAAAACCCAGGCATATCAAAACAATCGTAACCTCTGCTGTAGCCGTGAAAGCCGGATGTTTTCAAAGCCTCAACTCGAAATCTATGCGGATGACGTAAAATGTTCGCATGGCATGACAACCGGACAACTGGACGAAATTGCTTTATTTTACATGCGTTCGCGCGGTATTGGAGAAGAAGAGGCACGTCTTTTACTTAAATTCTCATTTACTAACGATGTGATCGAAGGTATTCGTTTACCAAATCTCAAAGACAGGCTGAAAATGCTGGTTGAAAAACGGTTTAGAGGCGAACTCGTAAAATGTCAGGGATGTATTTAGACATACAAAAAATACGGGAAGACTTTCCTATTCTTTCTCAGGAAGTCTATGGCAAGCCTTTAATTTATCTGGATAATGGAGCAACTACTCAAAAACCAATTCAGGTTATCCGAAAAATTGAGGAAATTTATTCTACCATTAATGCTAATATCCATCGTGGCGTACATCATCTGAGCCAACTCGCTACAGAATCCCATGAAAATGCACGCAAAACGGTTCAAGGATATTTGAATGCCCGTAATTCCAACGAAATTATATTCACCAGAGGAACTACAGAATCAATCAATTTGATTGCTTCCAGTTTTTGCAGGTCTCAATGTAACCCCGGGGATGAAGTGATCATCACAACGATGGAGCATCACTCTAATATTGTCCCCTGGCAATTACAAAAAGAGATTACCGGAGTTGAAATCAAGGTAATACCTATCAATAAAAAAGGAGAAATTTCTTTGGAGGAACTGGAAAAGCTGATTTCTTCTAAAACAAAACTAATTTCTCTGGCTTATGTTTCCAACGTACTTGGAACTATTAATCCTGTAGCTGAAGTCATCCAACTGGCTCATAAATACAATATTCCGGTATTAATTGACGCAGCTCAATCTGTACAACATATTTTAACAGATGTACAAGCTCTGGACTGCGATTTTTTGGTTTTTTCATCACACAAAATGTATGGTCCAACCGGTGTTGGCGTTCTATACGGGAAGGAAGAATGGTTGGAAAAATTACCTCCATATCAGGGAGGAGGAGAAATGATAGCATCAGTCTCTTTTGAAAAAACAACATTCAATGAGCTTCCATTCAAATTTGAAGCCGGAACTCCCGATTATGTAGGCTCTGGAGGACTGGCAGAAGCTATAAACTACATCAGTAAACTCGGACTGGATAATATTCGAATTTACGAAGATGAACTGTTATCTTATGCAACAGAAAAGCTGATGCAAATAGATGAAATGAGAATTTTCGGAACTTCAGTCCATAAAAGCAGCGTTATTTCTTTTCTAGTCGGAAATATTCATCATTACGACATGGGGATGCTTCTCGACAGACTGGGAATTGCTGTCAGAACAGGCCATCATTGTGCACAACCACTGATGACAGCATTAGGGATCGAAGGTACTGTCAGAGCCTCACTTGCTTTTTATAATACCAAAGAAGAAATAGATATCTTGATCGAAGGCATCAAGAAAGTTGCCAAAATGTTTTAATTGAACTTAACAAAAATAGAATAAATTATGTCAGAACTAGATTACTGCCCCAAATGTCAAATGGAAAACACTTATTTCGATGGAACCGTTAATGTATGTCCGGATTGTAGCCATGAATGGATAGACGGAGATACTTCATCTGAACCCGATTTGATTCCACGCGATAGTAATGGAGCTGTTCTCGCCGATGGAGATGCAGTAACCGTAATTAAAGATTTACCTGTAAAAGGCTCTTCAATGGTCATTAAAAGAGGAACAAAAGTGAAAAGTATCCGGTTAACCGAAAACCCGGAAGAAGTTGATTGCAAAATAGATGGTTCCGGTATTGTATTAAAAACCTGCTTCCTGAAAAAATCGTAATCAGATACCCTTTTCAGTCTTAGTATTTCAATTTTCTATTAAACTGATATGCTACTACCCTACTTAAATAAAGATCTCATTGAAGCCGGTTGCGACGAAGCTGGACGAGGATGTCTTGCCGGATCTGTCTATGCTGCATCAGTCATCCTGCCTCCTGATTTTACTTGTGAAGAACTGAACGATTCAAAACAACTCAGCGAAAAACAACGGTATCGCTTGAGGGAAATTATAAAAAAAGAAGCATTATCCTGGGCTGTAGGAGTTGTTTCTCCCGATGAAATCGATGAAATTAACATTCTGAATGCTTCATTTCTAGCAATGCACCGAGCAATAGAACAACTCAAGATAAAACCGGAGCATCTGCTAATCGATGGAAATAGATTCAAGCCTTATCCCAATATTCCAAATACATGTGTGATCAAAGGAGATGGAAAATATCTATCCATTGCAGCGGCTTCTATTCTGGCCAAGACTTATCGCGATGATTATATGATGAAATTACATAAAGAGTACGATTATTACGCCTGGGATAAAAATAAAGGTTATCCTACTACAAAACATAGAGCCGGAATCGAAAAATTTGGTCCCAGCCCCTATCATCGTAAAAGTTTTACTTTACTCCCACAAAATAAACAACTATCCTTTGCGTTTTAAAAATAATTGCCAAAAACATATACAATGAAAAACTACAAAACAAAACATTTATTGCTATTCATCTTCTTACTCATATTCTGTGGAAGTTTGCATGCACAAAGTAATTACAAACCTGGCTATATCATTACCAATAAAATGGATACTATCCATGGAATGATTGATTTCAGGACAAATAAAATGAATTCAAAAGTATGCCGATTCAAAACGGACATATCAACAAATGAAACGAGCTATTCGCCCGGAGAAATTTATGGATATCGATTTACCGATGATGGGAAATACTATCTCTCTAAAACAATTACTATAGATAAGACTCAACAGACTGTATTTTTGGAGTATTTGATACAAGGAATTATCGATCTGTACTACTACCCTGGCGAACAAGAATATTACTTTTTCAAAAATGAAATAGGAGAAATGATTCCTATAACTAAAAAACCGAATCAAATTATCATTGCTCAAGACAATACCATGCAAATGAAAGAAGATAATCAATATCTGGGCGTCCTCAACTATGTATTCAAAGACAGTAAATCTGTTGCAAATATGGCAACTAACGCTAATTTTTCACATAAATCAATGATTATCCTGACAAAAAAATACCACGAACAAATGTGCACCAGTGGAGAAGAATGTATCGAATTTGAAACGAAAGAGGACAAAAAGTTTATCCAGTTTCATTTTTCAGTTTATGGAGGAGTCCAGTTTAACAACTATTCATTCAACTCAACCAATGTTTATTTTGAAGGTATCAATCCAGAAATCAAAATCGCAACATTAATCGGATTTGAAGCTGATTTACTTCCGGAAGCCAAAAGCACATTCCCTGTAATCGGATTTGAAGCCGGCTTATATTCCCCACGATTTTTAAAATCTCTGAGTTTGCAACTGGATGCATCTTTGACAAAAATGTCATGTGACGTAGATTACTCCATCAGTGATTATGCTTACAGCAGATTTGAAATGGAATCATTGAACTTCAATGGAAAAGCAGGAGCACGCTATACAATCCCTACCGGACGATTAAAACCAATGATTGAAGCTGGTCTTAATTATACACAATTGATAAATGTTTCTGGGACATGTACCGTTGAATCCAAGATTTATCCCAATTTAGATTACGACATTAACCTACACCAAAAAACATTTTTAGGCTATTATGGCTCAGCAGGAATCAGTTATCAGTTAAAAAACAATTCTGCAATCTATCTGCGCTATGTATATAGCAATAATAGTCTGGATCATGAAGATCCATTAAAATATTCTCAAGTTTTATTAGGATATACTTTTTAATTTCCCTTTTTTATATCTCCCGAACCAGAAATTTTAGTATCAACATTTTCCGGATTACCACGGTAGTGAAGATCTCCTGAACCGGTAACCGATGCTTTCAGAGATTTTCCTACTGTAATTTGAACATCACCGGACCCGGTAATTTTACTGTTAAGATCCTGCACGGAAAAATTATACCCTTTAATTTCTCCGGATCCGGTAACATTAAATTCAGACTCATTACTTGCTCCTGTCAATTTAGCCGTTCCTGAACCGGTTACCGACATATCAAAACGCTCACAATAAAGACTGTCTGCAACAATATCCCCAGAGCCTGAGAGACTAATTTTCATATTCTTGGAATTCACCTCTCCTTTTAGATGTACTTCTCCGGCACCGGCCAATCTTATCTTTTCGATATTATTAGAATTAGTGTATATTTTAAACCTCGATGGTTGAATATTATTATTATCCTTTGTCCCGATAATCAACTTGTTATTCTCAACCCTTATATCAAGTAATGGCAAAATATTATCATCCACATTAACCTGAAGATAAGGTTCTTTTGTAGTCTGTTGCTCATAAATAATCTCAGCAATACCTCCGGCTTCAATTTCAGTATAATTTGAAATTGCAATTTCTTTGTTGGTTATATTTCCATTCCCTTTTATGGTATTCGTATTGATAATGCAGGATTGAAAAGATAAAGTTATAAAAACTGTAAAAATAAAAGCGCGAGTAAATGTTTTCATATATTTCCTTTTTGAATTATGCTTATATTTTTGAATAACGAATCAAGTCTCATTTTATGACATCAAAATTATTAATTTTATTAAAAACATCATGATAATAGATCACAGAAGATTTGGCATCCTCTATTCTTTTTATTAACTTTAACTTTGATTCAACTGAGGCCAAAGGCTTAATATCGTATGCGGAAATCCAATCTATTGAATGATGAGCCTTCGTAGGAATCACATCTGAAGGATATACAATCGCACCTTCATTCGTTTTGATAAAAGAAACCAATTGACCATCAGTATGGCCATCATACAATTCTATATTAAATCCTTCAAATAAACAAGTATCTCTTTCAATCAAATTTACGAGGCCGGCGTCATAAATAGGTATCATATCATCAGGTCGGAAAGCATCCGATTCGAGGTAATTAGGATTTATATAACTTTGCCATTGTCGCTCTCCTACCCAATGTTTTGCATTTGGAAATGTAATTTTTAGATGTCCGGATTCATCCCGATAAGTACATCCCCCACTATGGTCAAAATGCAAATGAGATAATACAACATCCGTAACCTGCTCCGGCTCAAATCCAAAAGACCTGACCAAAAATGAAATATCCTGCAAATCGTGGAATCTGTAATACGATAACTTTCCTAAATCTTTACTTCCAGCTCCAGTCTCCAGAATAACGACGCGTTCCTCGTTCCAGACCAAGAGACAACGCATAGCCATCTCACAGCAATTTTCTTCATCAGAAGAATACCTTCTTTTCCATGCCCTTTTAGGGATAGCGCCAAACATAGCACCACCGTCAGCATAAAAAAAACCTGTCTCAAGGATTTGATAGTGAATCATATTTAGATTACTTTTGCAGCAAAATTAGTGAAAAATAATGAATAAAAATATTCTTATTACCGGAAGTAACGGACAACTGGGAAGCGAAATACGTGAGTTAGTCGCAGCTTACCCCGGGTTTCATTTTTTCGCCACCGATATTCAGGATCTGGACTTAACTTTGAAAGCAAGAATAGCCGAATTCATCGACAAAAATAAGATCAATTATATCATTAATTGTGCTGCTTATACAGCTGTTGATAAAGCCGAAGACGATATTGAGCCTTGTTATCTGATCAATCGGGATTGTGTAAAAAACCTGGCTGAAGCTGCATCCGGAAAAGCAAGAATAATCCATGTTTCTACTGATTATGTTTTCGATGGAAAAGGAAATCGTCCTTATATTGAAACGGATCCCACCAATCCGCAATCAATATATGGCAAAAGTAAGCTGGAAGGGGAAAAAATTCTGATGGAGATATACCCGGAAAGTATTATTATCCGGACAGCCTGGCTGTATTCCGCATTTGGAAACAACTTTGTTAAAACAATGATCAAATTGGGTAAAGAGAGAGACTTCCTGAATGTAGTTTCAGATCAAAAAGGAACACCTACTTACGCTGCAGATCTTGCAAAATCGATTTTAGACATTATTTCTTTTGCTGAAAATAACAAAACATTCCCTTCCGGAATTTATCATTACAGCAATGAGGGAGAGTGCTCATGGTATGATTTTTGCCTGGCTATCCACAAATTAGCAGGAATTACGACTTGCCAGATCAATCCAGTTGACACATCCGGTTATCCTACTAAAGCAGCAAGACCGATGTACAGCGTTTTGGATAAAACAAAAATTAAATCTGTTTTTCAGATAAAAGTTCCTGAGTGGAAAACTAGCCTTGAAAAACTGTTTACAATACTCACTAACACATAATTTTACAATGAAGAAACTAATCTCAATTTTATTGACAGTCTTTTGTTTATCTCCTGCATTTGGCCAAACAAAAAATGTCAATGTTGATAACTTTAGAATTCAAAACATTGCGTTAAGAATATCTCCAACACAACCATTGGATCCCTTATTTTTTCACTATGCTACTAAATTGACAGCAACCCCTACCACAAAACAAAGAATTACAATGGCAGAGGTTGAAGATGCAATCTATATCTCCGGGCAAAAAAAGGTATCTGAACCTATCCCGGGCGATATGGTTATTTATGTTGATCTGGGAAATTTAACAATTGAAAGCAGCAATATCTCCGAAAGAAGAGAAGAGAGTAAGGACCGTGACGGAAAAGCCACCGTATATTATTACTACAAACTAAATGTTGCTTACAAATTCGATGCGAGGTATAAAATAATGATAGATGACAAAGTTTTGGCTGAAGATAAAGTATATGATTCATTCTTCACTCAAACTTATACTTCCAATGAATATAGTACTCATAAGGAAGCTTCAGATTATTGGAGAAACAATCGGGATGTTCTTATTTCCGAATTCACTCGTAACTTATCGATGAACACAGCATCCAAAGCTTCAAATACTGCTTCTAACCGTTATGGTTTCCCGGTTGTCAGAGTATATGATATACTCAAAACCATCGATGAAAAGAAGCACAATGAAAATGAGGCTTTCCGTGCAGCGACACAAACTCTGAAAGAAGAATTACAAAATATGACTGGGAATACAGGAATGAACCCCGACCGTGTAAATGGTTTGATTGAATATTTCAAAAGTATTCCTCAAAAGTATCCTGATCCAAAATTAAAAGCAGATGTAAGATTAAGATATGCAGCATATTACAACCTTTGTAAAATATATCTTTACTTAGACCAGCCTGAGAATGTGGCTCAGTGGGCCGATCTCATCCTGAGCAATGGCCATGATAAAAAAGATGAAGAAAGAATGAAAAAGGCAGCAGACAATTTGAAAGCTGTTTTGGAAAGAACAAAAATTAAAACACGTCACTTCGACCCGAATAAATATTTTGAGAATGACACCACAGAAGGTGAAATGATACAAAAAGAAGAAGTGATCCAGACAATAGAAACAGACGAATGACCGATTTAGTAAATGAAATTCAGCGGCGGAGAACATTCGCCATCATCAGCCACCCGGATGCCGGGAAAACGACATTAACAGAAAAATTATTGCTTTTTGGGGGAGCAATCCATGTTGCAGGGGCCGTTAAGTCAAACAAAATAAAAAAGACAGCCACTTCAGACTGGATGGAAATAGAAAAGCAAAGAGGGATTTCTGTTGCTACATCTGTTATGGGCTTTGAATATGAAGGTTATAAAGTAAATATCCTTGATACTCCTGGTCACCAAGACTTTGCAGAAGATACTTACCGAACCCTGACTGCAGTTGATAGTGTTATTATTGTAGTCGATATCGCAAAAGGGGTTGAGCAACAGACCCGCAAATTGATGGAAGTCTGCCGGATGCGCAAAACTCCGGTAATCGTTTTCGTGAACAAAATGGACCGCGATGGAACAGATCCTTTCGATTTGCTGGATGAACTTGAACAAGAGCTGAAAATCAATGTACGCCCTTTGAGTTGGCCTATCGACATGGGATTCAACTTCAAGGGAGTATATAATATTTACGAAGAAAAGCTCGATCTCTATACCCCCAGTAAACAAACAGTCACAGAATCTGTTGAGTTCAAGGATATTAACAGCCCAGAATTGGAAAAACATATTGGAGAAAACTTATCCCAAAAACTACGTGCAGACCTGGAACTAATCAAAGGAGTTTACCCGGAGTTCGATGTAAACACCTATCTGAAAGGAGATATTGCACCTGTATTCTTTGGGTCTGCCCTTCATAATTTCGGAGTGAAAGAACTATTGGATTGTTTTGTACGGATAGCACCCTCTCCACGCGGAGTACAAACTGAAGAACGCCTGGTTAACCCTGAAAAAGACCCGTTTTCCGGTTTTATTTTCAAAATACACGCCAATATGGACCCAAACCACCGGAGTTGTATTGCGTTCCTGAAGATTTGCTCAGGCCAATTCGAACGAAATCAAAACTACAAACACGTACGTTTCGAAAAAATGATGAAGTTCTCCTCTCCCACTGCTTTCATGGCTCAAAAGAAAGAGACCGTAGATGAGGCTTTTGCAGGAGATATCATCGGTCTTCCGGATACAGGAAACTTCAAAATCGGAGATACTCTGACTGCAGGAGAAGAGTTGCATTTCAAAGGACTACCAAGTTTCTCCCCAGAAATGTTCAAATACATTGAAAATGCTGATCCTATGAAATCCAAACAACTGAATAAAGGAATCGATCAGTTGATGGATGAAGGTGTGGCTCAGCTATTTACCAACCAATTCAATGGACGAAAAATCATTGGAACAGTAGGACAACTACAGTTTGAAGTTATTCAATACCGCTTGTTGCACGAATACGGCGCTCAATGTAAATGGGAGCCAATTAACTTATACAAAGCCTGTTGGATAGAAAGTGATTCTGCTGAAGCTTTGGAAAATTTCAAAAAACGGAAATATCAATATATGGCCAAAGACAAAGAAGGAAGAGATGTATTCCTAGCAGATTCATCATACCTGTTGCAAATGGCTCAACAAGATTTCAAAGAAATCCGGTTTCATTTCAGTTCGGAGTGGTAAATTTTAATTAAACACCTCAAATTTAGCATATTATGAAAACATGGTTAGTATTGGCAGTTATATTTTGCTTCCTTTTGTCCTCATCGGCTAAGGCTATTGAATTGGTAAAAAACGATTCTGAAAAAAGAATAGATGTTCTTATTAATGGGAAACTATTTACTTCCTATTTATATGCTGACAAGTACTATAAGCCTGTCTTATATCCAATTAACGCACCTAACGGAACTACCATTACCAGAGGGTATCCGATAGATCCAAAACCAGGAGACCGTGTCGATCATCCTCATCACATAGGAATGTGGTTTAATCACGGAAATGTAAATGGTCTGGATTTTTGGAATAATTCAGATGCTATCCCCCAAGGAGAAAAAGCTAAATACGGAACAATCAGGCACAAAGCAATCGTATCTTTAAAGAACACTACTTATCTTGAAGGCCTCGATGCTGCCGAATTAAAAACAGAAAACGAGTGGGTGGATATCAACAACAAAGTCTTGTTAGACGAAGAAACTACTCTCAATTTCGTACAGTATGAAGGAATCTGGGCAATTGTTCGTACCACAAAATTGACAGCAAAAGACACCGTAGTGTTCGGAGAAACAAAAGAAGGGTTATGGGGACTACGATTCTGTCGCGAATTTGAAGATGTGAAAGATTTGCCTAAAAAGCTACTTAACAATCAGTTAGTTCCGACAGATACAACTATTAACGACAATTCAATTGCAACCGGAGTCTATCGTAATGACCAGGGTCTCGAAGGAGGTAATTTGTGGGGAAAGCCCTCTACCTGGGTAAGTCTGACTGGCACCAAAAATAATACAAACATTTCTATGGCAATGATCGATCATCCGTCCAATATCGGTTATCCTGCTCATAATCATGCCCGTGGCTATGGTCTATTTGCCATCAACAATATGGGTTCATCAATGTATGTAAAGACAGATCCGGTTTTCGAACACACTTTACTACCAGGAAAATCCGTAACGTTCAAACACGCCTTTATTATCAGAGCTGATTCTCCATTTAAACCAAATGAGCTGGAATTTATTTCTGATTTCTTTGGTTCAAAATTTTAATCCAAATATAAGGATCATCATAAATATCGGTGTAGAATATGCCTACACCGAATTTATGATAATAAAGTTACAACTTTATCGTAACACTTGCTCCGGTATATACTGTTTGCGGAAGATCAATTGAAATATCACTGAAACCATTTCCAACATTCCATACTGCTTTGAAATTTTTTTCCTGTTTTTCTATTTTTCTATTTATTGAAAAGTGAATCCTGCTCATTTTCCGGGAAGGATCAGTAACAGATATCTCTTTTACATTGTTTTCATCAAGTTCAATCATAATGATTCCTGGAGCATCCATCCGAATCTTCAGATCTCCGGGTAACTGAATTTCTCCACCCTTGTAAAAAATTATCTGATTGATATGTAGTAGTTTGTGATAGACAGCTTGTATTTCGGAAGTATTAGAAAGTATTTCTATTCCTGGATTTGCTGCATATTTTTTCAGATTTTCTTTGTCAACAGATGGAACAACTACATACTCATATTTTCCATCGGAGACTTTCTTTCCATGACCAATCCATAATTTGAACATATCCATCCGGACTTCTTCTTTAGAAACACTCGTCTGACGATTTATTTTGAACCAGGATCCCGAAGAAACTTGATTTGAAACATTTACCTGAATCGGTTTCGGAAAAAAATAACCGATGCTATCATGAAGTACCCAACTGACATCATTAAGAACGCGTTCTCCTCTAGGCTGGGCCTGTTCTCGACTTGCAAAACCAGTCACAACATCCCCGTTCAAAGCACATTGATTCAAGGTTGTTACCACCGGGTAGTTTGTTTCCGAATTAATACCAGCTCCCAGGCATACATATTCCGTATCAAAGAAAAACCAGGCTTTTTTTGCTGACAACGGATCATGAGGACTTTTGAAATCAAAAGCTACAGCACCATGCAAGCCATCGGTAACAGCACCAACAAAATCCATTGTTCCATATTTTTGGACTCCTTCTTCAGGAATAAGTTCCGGTTTTTGCAGGATAGTTGTACCTGGTATTTTTTGCCAATCATACACCGGAGCTGTTCCGTAATATTCCTGACCAGTTCTGGAAATATAATTAGTTCCATCCCCACGATAATGGTTCAGAAGTCCCTCTCCATTGTATGGATATTCCATATTTGCATTGCGAGAAGAATACATCCGGACTGAAGTAAAATAACCCGAACGTTGGCTTGTGTAATACTCTGAATCCCAGAAAAACTTACCATACGGATGAAGAACTCTTAATTCTTTATTCTTCCGGTTTTTAATGATTTGTTCCAATTCATAATTCCGATAATCCGTTGCAGCAATCAATCGTTCAGGAGTTGTAGAGCCAAATGCTCTCAGTGAACCTCTGCGAGAAATATCCCGGTTTGTAGCTCCCGGATCAGGATATTTCCCATAAGGCATCATTTTACAAATTCCATCTAAATAATAATCAATCAGCTGATTAAGAGGCTTTCCCGAGAATTGATATTTCGTTCCGGAAGTATAATCGACCCATTCGGCAAAAGCATCGGCATAATCCAATCCGTAAGTCAATGTATTATTTACACGTTCATCCCTGTGATGAAAACTATAATCGTATTGCATACCTCTGCCTGTTACAAATTTGATTTGCCCTTCAATTACTTTGACTACATATTCAAATTCCTGTATGTTACGACAAAACAAAGCCGTTTTAGCCTGAATTCCTCCGATTTTGATCCGATCACCACTTTCTCGGGCTCCTTTGGCATTTAAATTAGATCTTCTGATAATAGGTAATGTCTTATCTATCTGTTCTTTTGACAGATTTTTATCCATAATTAAAAGTACCGTAAGCAATGATTTTGGAGTTCCTATTTCATTATTCCACCAATTTTCACAAATGAAATCATGCTTTGTCCAATAGTCAAGAGACAAATCAAGCGTTTTTTTCACTGCATTATTTCCTTTATAAACCGAACCTTTTTTTACATAAGCCCGACTCAATTCTACCATATTTTCCAGGTGCCAGGTATGTTGAAAAGCCGTTTTTGCTGTGTCAACATAATCTATCCCAGGCCAGGTTCCATCGGGTCTGATCGTAGTTATCAGTTTTTCAATATATCGATTATTAACATCAGGAAGCAAAACTTCGGAAATTACGCGTTTGCGTATAGTCTCAAAATCTTTATCTGCAGCCTGAACACGGGTGAACTGAAAAGCAAAAAGTGAAAATAGAAAAAGTAACAATGTTTTCGTTTTCATTGTATTACAAGTTATTTAGATTTAGTTCAAATAGTTTTTGAAATTTGGGCTGCCTCCCATCCAATTATTGCGGCCTTACGGGTCTCTCCCCAATGATAATTTCCAAGTTCCCCTGATGAACAAATTACTCTATGACAAGGACTTAAAAATGCAACCGGATTTTCTCCAACAGCGGTACCAACAGCCCTATACGCCTTGGAATTATCCATTTTGGCAGCAACATCTCCATAAGTAACCAATTGTCCGGGAGGTATTTTTAACAAAGTTTCCCAAACTTTCAACTGAAAATCAGTACCTTTCAAGTGTAACTTAATTTCAGCCAGATTATTCCAATCATCTTCTGTGAAAATAGAAATCACTTTTTGTTGTGCAGCATCGCTCTTCTGAATATACTCTGCTTTGGGAAATTTATTTTGCAAAATATTAAAGGCTTCTATCTTGTTTTCTGTAAATGCGATATGACAAATCCCTTTGGTAGTCGCCGCGATAAGTATTTCTCCAAAAGGAGTTTTTGTAAAACTATAATTGATAGAAAGTCCTTCCCCCCCATTTTTATACTCACCAGGTGTCATCCCTTCAATATTGATAAATAAATCATGTAAACGACCTGTTCCGGATAAACCTGTTTCATATACAGCATCGAATAATGTGGCATGACCTTCTTTCAGAACTTTTTTTGCATGTTCCAAACTAATATACTGTAAAAATTTCTTGGGGCTGATCCCTGCCCATTCTGTAAACATACGTTGAAAATGAGCTGGACTCAACGATATTTTACTTGCAACCTCCTCTAAATCAGGCTGACTTTTAAAATTCATCCGGATATATTCAATGGCTTCCGCAATGCGTGCAAAATCAAGTGTTTCTTGCGTTTTCATATTTTTATTTAGAACAGATCTAAATAAGGCGTACTCAAGGAAAATTCAAGCTCAAGCAATTTCTTTTTCGCCGGTAATCCTCCGGCATAACCTGTCAACTGATTATTATTCCCAATAATCCTGTGGCAGGGAACAATAATTGAAATAGCATTAGCTCCATTTGCGGCAGCAACAGCACGCACTGCATTAGGATTATTCATCCGTTTTGAGAGCCCTCCGTAAGTCTCCGTTTTTCCAAAAGGAACCATGAGTAAAGTATCCCAAACCTCCTTTTGAAAACCGGTACCAACAAACAAAAGAGGGAGGTCAAACTCCTTTCTTTTTTTAGCAAAATATTCCTCCAACTGAGTAATTGTTCTTATAATGATATCCGAGGACTTTTCTTCGTATTCGGCATTCAAACCCTTTTGTATCCGAGAATCGATCATCTCCCTGCGTGCCCTGAACTTCCAGTCGCAAAGACATAATTTATCTTCGTACGAACCAAGAATCAGACTTCCACATGGAGATTGGTAGTGTTGTATTTCAATAGAATTCGGCATCTTAAATCTTCATTTTTTACAAAAGTACAAATATCTATATTCTGTGCAACCCGAATCATGCTATTTTCCAAAAAATAACTCAAATCCATTGATAATCAGAAAATAAACATTACCTTTGCACCCGCTTTAAGACAACATAAAGTCAAACTTACTAATTAAAAAAATTTATTTATTAACATGAGTGAAGAACTTAAGAATGAAGAAGTAGTTGATAATCAATCAACTGCGACTCCTGCCGAAGCTCCTGCTGTAGAAGCAACTCCAATGGCGGAAACACAAGAAGCAGCTCCTGCTGCAGAAGAAAAAAAAGCCCCTAAGGCTAAAAAAGAAGCAAAACCAGCTGCAAATAGTGCAGATTTTGACTGGGATGCTTACGAAAAAGGCTAACCTTACGGTAGTTAAAGTCGCGAAGACCTGATCAAAACTTACGATCAGTCATTGAGCAAAATTAACGACCGCGAAGTAGTAATCGGTAAAGTTACCTCTTTGAACAAACGTGAGGTAGTTGTAAACATCGGTTACAAATCAGACGGTATCGTTTCGATGAACGAATTTCGTTACAACCCTGAATTGAAGATTGGTGACGAAGTAGAAGTTTACATCGAAAGTCAGGAAGACAGAAAAGGACAATTGCTCCTTTCTCACAAAAAAGCACGTACTGCACGTTCTTGGGATCGTGTTAACGAAGCGCTTGAAAAAGACGAAATCATCAAAGGTTACGTTAAATGTCGCACTAAGGGTGGTATGATCGTTGACGTATTCGGTATCGAAGCATTCTTACCGGGTTCTCAAATCGATGTTAAACCAATCCGTGACTATGACGTATTTGTAGATAAAACAATGGAATTCAAGGTTGTTAAAATCAATCAGGAATTTAAAAACGTTGTTGTTTCTCACAAAGCTCTTATCGAAGCTGAATTGGAACAACAAAAGAAAGATATCATCGGCAAACTGGAAAAAGGTCAGGTTCTCGAAGGTATCGTCAAAAACATCACTTCATACGGGGTATTCATCGACCTTGGTGGCGTGGACGGTTTGATCCACATCACAGACTTGTCTTGGGGACGTGTTTCTCATCCGGAAGAAGTGGTTAAACTGGATGAAAAAATCAATGTAGTAATCCTTGATTTCGATGACGAAAAGAAACGTATCGCTCTTGGTTTGAAACAGTTGACTCCTCATCCATGGGATGCTTTGGACACCAATCTGAAAGTGGGAGACAAAGTAACAGGAAAAGTAGTTGTTATGGCCGATTATGGTGCATTCATCGAAATTTCTCAAGGTGTAGAAGGTTTGATTCACGTTTCAGAAATGAGCTGGACTCAACACCTGAAAAGCGCTCAGGATTTCTTGAAAGTTGGCGACGAAGTAGAAGCTGTTGTTTTGACTTTGGACCGCGAAGAACGCAAGATGTCACTGGGTATCAAACAATTGAAACCAGATCCATGGGAAAATGTGGAAACAAAATATGCTGTTGGAAGCAAACACACTGCAAAAGTGCGTAACTTCACTAACTTTGGAGTATTTGTTGAAATAGAAGAAGGAGTTGAAGGTTTGATCCACATCTCTGACTTGTCCTGGACAAAGAAAATCAAACACCCAAGCGAATTTACTTCAATTGGTGCTGATGTAGAAGTTCAAGTATTGGAAATCGACAAAGAAAACCGTCGTTTGAGCTTGGGACACAAACAATTGGAAGAAAATCCATGGGATGTTTTCGAAACATTGTTTACTGTAGGTTCAGTTCATGAAGGAACAATCATCGAATTGCTGGACAAAGGCGCTGTAGTTTCTCTACCTTATGGTGTAGAAGGTTTTGCAACTCCAAAACACCTGGTAAAAGAAGACGGTTCTTCAGCTCAACTGGAAGAAAAACTGGATTTCAAAGTGATCGAATTCAACAAAGATTCAAAACGTATCATTTTGTCTCACAGTCGTATCTTCGAAGATGAACAACGTGCTGAACAAAAAGAAAGCGGAGCTACTGAGAAAAAACCAAGAAGAGCTAAAAAAACTGAAGAAGAGACCGTTATTTCTCAACCTTCAATGGAAAAAACAACTCTTGGAGACATCGAAGGATTAGCTGCTTTGAAAGAGAAACTGGAAGGAAAATAATTTTTCACTTAAATAATTTAGAAAGAGGTGCTTGAAATCAAGCACCTCTTTTTTGTTTCGCACAATATTATTGTTAAAATTCAGTTTAATGCAAAGATAGATTATGTGCCCATGTTAAGAAAAACTCTTTTTTTACTTCCATTACTTGCTTTTTTACTACTATTCTCGTGTAAATCAGCGAAATTAAGTGATGCTGTTGCCAAACAGGAAAAGGGAGAGTATTACGATGCCGCACAAATCTATCGGAAAGTTTATGGAAAAACATCTTCAAAGAAACGCTACTTACGAGGCGCTATTGCTTTCCAGATGGGAGAATGTTTTCGGGGGATAAACAACCCTCAGCGTGCTCTTAGCGCTTATCAGAATGCCTTACGATATGAATATCCTGATAGTAGTTCGATATTACATGCCGCTCAAATGTCTCAAAGTTTAGGCAAATATGCCGATGCCATAAAGCGTTACCAGGATTTTTTGAAAATCAACTCAAATTCAGTCATTGCAAAAAATGGAATTGCCGGATGCGAACTGGCAAGCGAATGGAAGAAAAATCCGACTCGCTATTCCATAATGAAAATGGACAAACTGAATTCCAGAGAAGGAGAGTTTTCCCCTATGCTTGGCGGTAAGAACTACGATGAACTTTACTTTTCTTCTTCCAGAAAAGGGACAACAGGAGAAGAGAAAAGCGGAATAACCGGTCAAAAAAACAATGATTTCTTCTTTGTAAAACAAAACGAAAGAGGAGAATGGTTAAAACCACAAGCAATTGACAGCGAACTGAATACCGAATTTGATGAAGGAACAGCTTCTTTCCCCGATGGAGGTTCAATAATGTATTACACTTTCTGTTCGGAAGATAATACAACACCAAAAACAGCAGAAATATACAAATCTTCTCGTTCCGGAGCTAAATGGGGAAAAGGCGAAAGACTGGAAATATTCAAAGACACGACAATAATGGCAGCTCACCCTGCTGTAAGTCCGGATGAGATGTACCTCTATTTCGTATCAGATGCACTGGGAGGCTATGGAGGAAAAGATATTTGGAGAGTCCCTGTAAGAGATATCGGATCTGTGTATCCGGAAAACCTCGGACCGGAAATCAACACTCCAGGAGATGAAGAATTCCCATTCGTCAGAGATAACAATATCATTTATTTTGCATCTGACGGTCACCCGGGAATGGGAGGATTAGACCTTTTCAAAGCGGTTTACAATGCTAAAACCGAGAAATGGAGGGTTGAAAATCTGAAGTCGCCGATCAATAGTATGGGTGATGACTTCGGAATTACTTTTAAAGGAGAATCGGAAAAGGGATATTTCTGTAGTAACAGAGGCGATAGTAAAGGTCTCGATCATATTTACGCTTTCGAACTACCGGGCATAACCGTAACAGTTGAAGGATGGGTGCTAGACAGGGATGAAGAGATTATTAACGGAGGTTCTGTCAGAATTGTCGGAAAAGACGGGACGAACGTCAAGCATGTTGTTAAAAACGATGGAACTTACACGATGGATGTAATCCCGGGAATGGAATATACCATGATGGGGAGTGCTCCGGGGCACTTGAACGAAAAACAATCACTGATTGTCCCGAATGAAGAAAAGAGCCAAATTCTCTATGTCGATTTCTATCTTCCTTCCATTGCAAAACCGGTATTGATTGAAAATATTTTCTATGAATTCAATAAAGCAACCCTCCGCCCCGAATCAAAAGAAGGATTAGACAAGCTCATTGCCATGCTGAACGACAATCCGAATGTAACGATTGAATTATCAGCACATGCCGACAGAAAAGGATCAGAAGAGTACAATCAGAATCTTTCTCAGAAAAGAGCTCAGTCGGTAGTTGACTACCTGATAAAAGGAGGCATTGATAAGGAACGTCTCACAGCGATGGGGTATGGAAAGACAAAACCTCAGACAGTCAGTAAAAAAGTGGCTGAAAAATACGATTTCCTTCCCGAAGGACAAATTCTGAATGAAGAATTCATTACTACATTAACACCTGAGCAACAAGATATTGCAGACCAAATCAACCGCCGGACCGAATTTATGGTATTGAGTACAACTTACCGGTTGTACTGATCTATTCCCCTTTAGAGGGATGAACAGATACGGAATGATTTTGTTTTTAACAGAAAATACAGTATATTTGTAATCAGTCTTTAATACAAAATATAATGAAAGATAACTATTGTGTGATTATGGGCGGAGGGATAGGTAGCCGCTTCTGGCCTTTCAGCCGGGAAACAATGCCAAAACAGTTTCTTGATTTTTTTGGGATAGGCAGATCGCTTCTGCAACAGACTTTCGATCGCTTTTGTCAGATCATCCCCGTTGAAAATATTTTCATTGCCACTAATGAATCATATAAAGATCTGGTTAAAAAGCAATTACCAGAGTTAAAGGATGATCAGATATTATTGGAACCAACCAGAAGAAATACCGCTCCATGTATCGCTTATGCATCCTACAGGATACGGGCAATCAATCCAAATGCAAATATTGTTGTAACTCCGGCTGACCACTTAATTCTTCAGGAACAGCATTTTTTGAAAAATATACAAACAGGGCTGAATTTTGTAAGAAAATTTCCTTCCCTACTCACTCTGGGAGTAAAGCCCAGTCGCCCTGAAACCGGTTATGGATATATCCAATCGGAAGATGCGGGAGACGACCGGATACAAAAGGTAAAAGCTTTCACTGAAAAACCTAATTATGAATTGGCGAAAGTTTTTTTTGAAAGTGGTGAGTTTTATTGGAATTCGGGAATTTTCGTATGGAATGTAAATTCTATTATCGATGCATTTTGTCAACACATCCCTGACATTACAACCCGCTTCAACAAAGGTATAGATCTATTCAACACAGATAAAGAACGAGCTTTTATCAATGAAGAATACCCCTCTCTTCAAAACATTTCCATCGACTATGGAGTAATGGAAAAAGCAGATAACGTTTATATGCTTGTCGCTGATTTCGGATGGTCAGATCTGGGAACCTGGGGTTCTCTCTATGACCTTGCTGAAAAAGATGAGAATCAAAATGTGACTCTGAAATGTAAATCAGCCTCTTATGAAAGTAAGAATAATCTGATATCTCTTGCTGGAGATAAACTGGCCGTAATACAGGGGTTGGAAGATTACATCATCGCAGAATCGGATAATATACTGTTAATCTGTAAGAAATCTGAGGAACAGCGTATCAAACAATTTGTGACTGATGTTAATATGAAATATGGGGACGAATTTGCATAATTTTTTCAAAAGGAATACTTACTTTTGCGCCCATAATTAACCTCAAAAATTTATGATTGAAGATCTGAAAAGCATTATTTGCAGAGAGACAGATGCCATACTGAATATTCCATTAACAGATGCGTATGAAGTTGCTGTGAATATGATTGTAGAACAAGTGCATCATAAAAAAGGCAAATTGGTGACAAGTGGGATGGGTAAAGCCGGACAGATTGCCTCCAATATTGCAACAACATTCAGTTCCACCGGTACAAGTGCTTGTTTTCTGCACCCCAGTGAAGCTCAACATGGAGATTTAGGCATTCTCCGCGAAAACGATTTGATGTTATTGATCTCAAATTCCGGAAAAACCCGTGAAATCATTGAATTAATTGATTTAGCCCGGGTACTCATTCCTGATATTCGTTTTATTGTGATTACCAGTGATCCGGAAAGTCCTTTGTCAAAAGGAGCTGATGTTTGCTTACTAACAGGAAATCCGAAGGAAGTTTGTGCTCTGGGATTAACCCCAACAACATCCACAACTGTAATGACTGTCATTGGAGACCTTCTGGTCGTTGAAACAATGAAAAAAATTGATTTCAACTTATC
>JAVBUX010000120.1:0-3633 GCA_031554915.1 Bacteroidales bacterium
GACCTGCGAGGATTGGCATAAGATCAGCTCCCAATGAAGATGTCATCTTAAATGAAGTAGAAAAGTTACCACTAACACTCTCAAATATAGGAGCAAATTTCTTCACAGCTTCAAATGTGGCAAAGGTTTTAGCAAAAGAAGCTTCTTTAATATCCAGATCAACAGACACTTCCGGTTGTTCTTTGCCGGTGTCATAATAACCATTTGCTAACATATTACCTCCAAGAGCGTTCATTTTCACATTCTTCAAATCCACCTTGCCTTCTTTCATAAGAAGTTGTCCTGACACATTACTCATATCCAAGTTGTCGAACTTAACTGTCTTAAAATTTCCGGAAAGAGCAAAATCCAGATTTTTAGGAATAGCAAATGATCCTGTTTGCACGGAATCTTTTTTTGATGTTGAAGATGTTGATGCTCCAGTAGCATCTTCTGTCATAAAGTCATTCAGATTCAAATAATTTGAACTTAGAGTGAGAGTACCTTTCAAAGTTTCATTTTTCAAGGCATATGGCAGAAAATTTTCAAGTTTTCCAACAGCAGATAAATCATTCTTACCCATAATCATATTAAAATCGCTCAAATCCATATAACGAGGAGAGAATGTCAAAGATGCTTTATTGATACGTACATCATCTTTCATTATCCCTTTGAAAACCATATCCTTTAGACGAAGATTACCTGAAGCATTCACCTGCTCATATCGTTCATTTTCTATTGCTGACATTTTGGCCGCAACTCTCATATCCGCATCAAGAGTTCCATTCAACTCCATATTTTCCAAAGGATAAACATCTTTGATCATTCCTAGATTAAGATGTCCTATTGCTGATAAACTGAAATCCGGATCGCTTACCGGAGTTTTTAAATGCAAATTCATATCAAATGGATTTCCAGCTAATTCGAAGTGGAATACTGGCACATCAACCACAGTTAAATCAGCCGATCCTCCTATGTTGGAGATTCTGGTCTTCACTGTAATTTTATCCATGGATTGAGGAAGAGATCCATATTTGAACTTCGCATTAGCTATATCCATCTTAATATCAAACGAAGGCAATGTATCACCCTGCATAACCCCTTTCATGTAGGCATCAAAGACTACTTCTCCGGAGGCCGTAATATCTTTGAAATCATTACTGTAAATAGCAGGAATCAGTGACAAAACATCCTTAAACTGAGTTTTAGGAGCATTAAGACGGATATCCATTTCCATTTTTTCGTCGTCAGGCATTGCAAACCAACCATCCAATCCTGCCTCTATCTCATTCAATTTGAATGTATTCTTAGAAAAAGTGTATTTGCTATTCTTAAAATCTGCATTGAGTTGCATATCCCCAGAAGCTTTAATATTTGACAAATACCGTATTCCGTCCATTCCAAAATCAAAAGATTCTGAAGAGAAATTAGTCTTAATCATCGTTTCATCGGCAGTCATATCACCGGATAAATTCAAATTCAGATTTTTCAGAAAAAATTCCATATCCATGGAGTGATCATCATACCAAACATCTGAATTAGATACTTGAACATTTTTTAGTGTCATTTTGAAATTAGAAGATGATTCATCTAATTGAGTACTATCTTCATCTGATTTCATAATATCCCAATTCATTTTACCGTCTTTTGTCACAATTGCATGAAGCTTTGCTCCGTCCACCAAAATTTTTGAAATTTCATAACCGGAACTTCCAAAGAGACTCTTCAGGTTAACAGTAGCTTCTATCTTCTTTGCATAAATCAGTGTGTCTCCCTTAAAATCTTCAGAACCTACAATATAAAAATTATTTAGAGATACTGTTGCATTGGGAAAATTACGAAAAAAATTCAATCCGGATTCTCCAAAATCCATTTTTGCATTTAACATCTCATTCGCTTCCTTTTTTACCAGCTCGATCAATTTTCCTTTAAATAAAAAAGGTAAAGTAATCAGTAACAGCACAAAAACCAAAAGACAAACACCTATAATTTTAGCCGCTTTTTTCATAAGAAAATAAATTACAATTAATTCTTAAAAAGTACATAAATCATGCCAAAAATAAAATTGAAAATATCAAGATTATCGAGCCGCAAATTTACGCTAAAAACTTCAATTTGTTCACAATGTACAAAAACTTATATAAATTTAACGCGAGGTATCAGTTTTTTTGATTATATTTGTGACGAAATTCACATCAATTTTCTCGATTAGGCACAAATGATTGAAAATATTTTAATAATTGAAGACGACATAACATTAGGTTTAATGCTCAAAACCTGGTTGACAAAAAAGGGGTTTAATGTCAAAAGTGTTATCAACATTATGGATGCGAAGAAACAGTTAAAGGAAGGTTATATCCCTGAGCTTGTTCTGTCCGACTTAAGATTACCCGATGATAGTGGAATTTCTTTCCTTAAATGGATGAAGGAGGATTTCCCTGATGTGATCTTTATTATGATAACGGGGTATGCTGAGATACAAACAGCTGTAGAGTCCATTAAATCAGGCGCATACGACTACATAGCAAAGCCACTGAATCCAGAGGAATTGCTAAAGAAAATTCAACAAGCATCTCAAAACAAAGAAATGAGTAAAACTAAAAAAGAAATAAGAACAGATTCCCTTGATTTTGTAAAAGGAAAATCTTCCGAATACAAAAAATTATATGAATATGTGGATCTGGTCTCTCCAACTGGTCTTTCTGTACTCATTCAGGGGCAGAGTGGTGTTGGAAAAGAACATATTGCCCGATTGATTCATGAAAAAAGTGACAGGGCAAAAGGCCCTTTTGTTGCCGTCGATTGTGGAGTTCTATCTAAAGAATTGGCTGCAAGCGATCTTTTTGGACACTTAAAAGGATCATTCACAGGAGCCATCAACAATAAAACCGGACATTTTTTCGAAGCAAACAAAGGAACACTTTTCTTAGATGAAATAGGTAACCTTACGACAGACATTCAGGTACAACTCCTTCGCGTATTGCAGGAAAAAGTAATCAAACCTGTTGGAAGTACACGTGAAATACCAGTAGATATCCGATTGATCACAGCTACAAACGAAGACTTGGAACAGGCATTGGGTGCAGGAACATTCCGAACCGATTTATACCACCGGATAAATGAATTTTTACTTTACATCCCCACCCTCAGTGAATGTAAGGAAGATATTCCATTATATGCTCATCATTTTCTGGAGTTATCCAACAAACAATTAAATAAGAAAATAATTGGATTCGATCCGAAAACACTTGAAATTTTGAAAGCATATTCATGGCCGGGAAATATCAGGGAATTAAAAAATATCGTAAATAGAATGGTGCTTATTTGCCAAAAACAGTATATTTCTCCGGATCTTCTCCCTGAAAATATTTCCGGAAAATTTCAAAACCTTCTGGAAAAGTCAGATAGCTCTTTGAGCTTAAAGAATGGAGATGAAAAAACACGGATCATAGAAGCTTTGAAAGTTACAAATAATAACAAATCCAAAGCTGCGACCTTACTGGAAATAGACCGCAAGACATTATACAATAAAATTAAAGCATACGGCATAGAAGATTAGCATTTATGTCAAAGCAATCACCACACACCACGCTGATCGTTACAATAGGATATATCCTGATTGCAACGTTGACTCTTTTAGGAATTAAACTTATT
>JAVBUX010000084.1:0-8531 GCA_031554915.1 Bacteroidales bacterium
CTTCCATTTCCAACCTTTTGATGCGGGTTTCCGATTTTGCCGCACTTAGTTTGTGAAAACGCTCTCCCCAGTGGAAGATCGGAACATTCACTACGACTCCTACATTCCACATTCCGGCAAATTCATTTTGAAAGCCATTGAACATATTCGGATTTGTTACGATATAATTCCCTGCCAAAGCTATTTTAGGTAACATTTCCGATTTCACGACCTGTTCCTTTTTTTCATATATCTTAGTTGCCAGATTTAAGCTTTTCAATTCCGGACGATTTATGAAGGCATCGTTTATGTTTGTAAAGTTGGTCGCAGTGTTCTCCTGAAAACTTGAAATCGATTCATCAGCCAATACGATTTCATTGTTCAAAGGGAGGCCACATAGTTGACAGAGCAACATTTTTGAGAGGCGAAGACCGTTTTCTACTTTTGTTTGTAGCATTTCTGCTTCATTAAGTTTTACTTTGACTGATAATCCGTCTGCTTTGGTTGCAAAACCTTCATTAATCATTTCCCGGATATCATTGTCCATTTTTTTTAATAATTCAACATATCCCTCAGCCATTTTCTTTTTATTAACCAGCGATATAACCTGCCAGTAAGTTTCGTCAGTCTTTACTATAACTTCCCTAATACCTGCATCCTGCATGGACTCAGCTAATTCTTCTGCATATTTGGTTATTTGATTGTAGGCATTGATTTTTCCTCCCATAAAGATCGGTTGCATGACGGTAAGAGTGCCTGCAAAAACGTTTTTGACATTCATTTCAAATTCGCTTTTAGGTATGGTTGTGTATTCTTTCCACATAATCTTGTCAGGATTCTGTTTCGGATTGAATGGCTGGCCATTTGCATCCAATGGAACCTGGGAACCGTTGATCGTTGTCCATTGATTGTTTATCTGGTCAGGTGTGAATCCAAAGGTGCCATCAGACATCATAGTTCCGATCGGAAGGAATTTATCGGCATCCAGTAAAGATAGGTTTTTTTGATTGTAAAAATAGGTGCCGGTAAATGATATATCCGGTAAGTATTGTGTTGTTGCAACCTTTTTTTCTGATTGTAATTTTTTGATATTTTCTTTGCCGATTTGAAGCTGCTTATTGTTCTCAATTGCAAGATTCCGGCAATCCTGGAGTGTTAATGGCCCTTGCCCGTAGCAGGTCAAAGCTATAAAAAAGGCGGTGATAAATAATGCTGATTTATTCATGGTGAAAACAATTATTGCATAAACAACAATGCAAATGTAAAAATAGTTGCATAAACCACCAAGTGTTTTGAAAAATATTTTTCAATTTTCAATTCAATTAAAAATATGTATCTTTGTTAAAGCTATAAATTAAGGAATAAAATGAAAAAACAAATTGTATTTTTATTAATATTCATTGCCTGTTTTGCGGATTCATATTCGCAAAGGATATTCGGGATTGTATATGAAGAAAGAACTAAGGAACCAGTTCCCGGTGTAAATGTGTATCTTGATGGCACCTCTGTAAATACAATAACAGACGTTAATGGAAAGTTTGAACTCCGAGCGGAACATGTTATCAATACCAGATTGATAATCAGTCATGTGATATATGAAACAGTTGTAGTTGATGAACCGTTTAAACATCCATCATATAGGGTATATCTAAAAGAAAAAAATCTTGAATTGAATGAAGTTGTTGTAAAAGGAAAATCATTATTTCCCAGAAAAAAAATGCTTGAAGTTTTTCGATCGAATTTTTTAGGGAATACAAAAGAGGGAAGATCTTGTACCATATCGAATGAAGAAGATATCAATCTTCGTTACGATGCAACGACATTCACTTTATATGCATCTTCTGAGAAGCCTTTAATTGTTATAAATCAATATTTGGGATATGAAATCAGATTTCAGTTATCTGATTTTAATGTGAAATACAATACTAAAACACTGAATAGTATTGATATGGCTTCTGCTTTGTTTTTTGGAACGACTTCTTTTGTCGATTTACAACCGAATGATTTAAAAATAAATAAACGAAGACGTGATACATATAAGAAATCAGGACCTTATTTTATGAAAAATTTAGCGGAAGGAACTATCAAACAGTCAGGTCATAAATTATATAAGGAGGGGTATGTCGTTAATTCCAATGATATTTTTGCCATACGAGATACTATTTCCGGAAAAATCGTTAAATTAATCGATAGTTCGAAAAAGAGAGATCTTCTTGGTAAGCCGGTTTTAGAAAGCATATCTTTTATGCAGAATGGAAATAAATCGGAGTTGATTTTTTTGACGGATTCTTTTTTTGTTGATCTGTACGGCAATACCAATTCTGTAAATGATATTGTATATTCCGGATATATAAGTGCACAAAGGTTGGGAAATATGTTGCCTTTAAATTACGAATTGGAGGACTCTTTTTAAACCAAAAATTGTACCTTTGCCTGATTATGATATCTAACCGTCCTTTAGCAGAGCGAATGCGGCCTCAATCCCTTGATGATTATGTAGGACAACAACATCTGGTGGGAAAGGGAGGAGTGCTCCGGAAAATTATAGATTCCGGGCATGTGCCGTCGTTTATCTTATGGGGACCTCCGGGGGTAGGGAAGACAACTTTAGCTCAAATTATTTCCAAACAGCTGGATATCCCATTTTATACTTTAAGCGCTGTAAATTCGGGCGTTAAAGATGTCCGGGATGTGATTGATAAAGTTAGATCCAATCAATTTTTCAATAAAAATCGTCCGATTCTTTTTATCGATGAGATCCATCGTTTTAGTAAATCCCAGCAAGATTCGTTGTTATCTGCTGTTGAAACGGGTATTATTACATTAATAGGAGCCACAACTGAGAATCCATCGTTTGAAGTGATCAGGCCATTACTTTCCCGTTGTCAGGTATATGTGCTTAAAAGTTTGGAAGAACAGGATTTACTTGACTTGGCAAATAAGGCTCTCGCTACAGATTTGGAGCTGAAAAATAAGAAAATTGATATTAGAGAATCAGCTGCTTTGCTGCGTTTTGCAGGGGGAGATGCTCGTAAGTTATTGAATATATTGGAGTTGGTTATTGGAGCTGACGATGCTGATGAAGTTCTGATAACTGATGAAAAAGTAATCGACCGTCTCCAGGAAAATCCAGCTGCATACGATAAGGGAGGGGAGTTGCATTATGATATTATTTCCGCATTTATCAAATCGATCAGGGGAAGTGATCCGGATGGCGCTATTTATTGGCTGGCCAGGATGGTTGCCGGAGGAGAAGATCCGAAATTTATCGCTCGTCGTTTGGTGATTTCCGCATCGGAAGATATTGGCTTGGCCAATCCGAATGCTTTATTACTTGCAAATTCCTGTTTTGATGCCCTCACAAAGATTGGATGGCCGGAAGGACGTATTATCTTGGCTCAAACAACGATTTATCTGGCGACAAGTCCTAAAAGTAACTCGGCTTATCTTGCTATAGATGAGGCTATTGCTGTTGTCGAACAAACAGGAAATTTATCTGTTCCCTTGCATTTGCGCAATGCACCGACCAAGTTGATGAAGGATTTGAATTATGGAAAAGAGTATAAATACGCTCATAATTTTGAAAATAATTTTGTCCAACAAGATTTTTTGCCTGAAGAGATAAAAAACAAAAGTTTTTGGACCCCTCAAGACAATCCGGCAGAGGCCCGTTTACGTGAACACATGAAAAATCTTTGGAAAAAATAGGATTCTTCGATCAAAACCTATAATTTCGTATCATAATTCCAATAAATATTAACCCAAACACAGTTAGGGATGAAAAAACATAATTTTAACGCAGGGCCATCAATCCTACCACAGGAAACGATTGACCAAACAGCAAAAGCAGTACTTGATTTTAATGGTAAGGGGATGTCTATCATGGAGATAAGTCACCGTTCCAAAGATTTTCAAGCAGTAATGGATGAAGCAGTCGCTTTTTTTAAAGAGTTATTAGATATTCCGGAAGGATATTCTGTTCTGTTTCTAGGGGGAGGGGCAAGCTTACAATTCTGTATGGTGCCATATAACTTATTGGAGAAAAAAGCAGCCTATCTGAATACCGGCGTTTGGGCAGGTAAAGCCCTTAAAGAGGCAAAGTTATTTGGAGATGTTGTTGAGGTTGCTTCTTCTAAAGATGCCAATTTTACTTATATTCCAAAAGATTATATAATTCCAACAGATGTGGACTATTTTCACATTACTACCAACAATACTATTTATGGAACGGAACTTCATAAGGATCTTGATTCTCCTGTAACGTTGGTAGCAGATATGTCGTCCGATATTTTTTCTCGTCCGATAGATGTTTCTAAATATGGTCTGATCTACGGTGGAGCCCAAAAAAATCTGGCTCCTGCAGGGGTTACTTTTGTTATTGTTAAGGATGAATTGCTTGGAAAAATGAGTCGTACAATCCCAACAATGTTGGATTATCGTACTCATATCAAAGAAGGTTCTATGTTCAATACTCCTCCGGTTGTTCCTATTTATGCAGCTCTTCAAACATTGAAATGGCTGAAAGGCTTGGGAGGATTAAGTGCAATGCAAAAGATCAATATTGAGAAAGCCGGAATTTTGTATGATGAGATCGATCGTAACCGTTTGTTTAAAGGAACAACTACAGCAGAAGATCGATCTTTGATGAACATTTGCTTCGTCATGAATGATGAATATAAAAATCTGGAAGAAGAATTTGCCAAATTTGCATCAGACTGTGGTATGGTGGGAATCAAAGGCCATCGTTTGGTTGGTGGTTTCCGGGCTTCTACTTATAATGCACTCCCAAAAGAAAGTGTAATTGCATTGGTAAATTGTATGAAAGATTTTGAGAAAAGTCATTAATCCTTTGTATATTTGCAACTCGAAAATCGTTGCGGGTTACAAGTTACTAGTTACGAATCGATTTTTTTACTTTTTGTAACTTAGTTGCTGGTAACTCGTAATTTTTTATAAATCAGCATACAGCGAAAATATAGGTATTAATTAAAAATAGGTTTTTTATTATGCAAACTATTGACAAATTCAATTTTGCAGGGCAAAAAGTTTTTGTTCGGGTGGACTTTAATGTTCCTCTTGATGAAAATTTTAATATCACAGATGATACACGCATTCGTGCTGCACTGCCTACATTAAAGAAAATTCTGGGTGATGGAGGAAGTATAATTCTCGGTTCCCACTTGGGACGCCCGAAGGGCCCGACTGACAAGTATTCATTGAAACATATTCAGAAACATGTTTCAGATTTGGTAGGAACAGAGGTGCAGTTTGCCAATGATTGTATTGGCGCTCAGGCAAAAGAAAAAGCGGCTGCTTTGAAACCGGGTCAAATTTTATTGCTTGAAAATCTTCGTTTTTATGCTGAGGAAGAAGGAAAACCAAGATTGGCAGATGATGCATCGGAAGAAGAAAAAGCTGCTGCAAAAAAAGTGGTGAAAGAAAGTCAAAAAGAATTTACAAAAACATTGGCTTCTTATGCTACAGTTTATGTTAATGATGCGTTTGGAACAGCTCACCGTGCTCATGCATCGACAGCTTTGATTGCTGATTATTTTGATACGGATCATAAATTGTTTGGTTATTTGATGCAAAATGAAATTGATGCTGTTGAAAAAGTGATGAAAGATACAGCTCGTCCATTTACAGCTATTATGGGAGGCTCAAAAGTGTCGTCAAAAATTGAAATTATTGAAAATCTTTTGACTAAGGTTGATAACCTGATTATAGCTGGAGGAATGACTTATACTTTTGCAAAAGCTTTGGGAGGAAAGATTGGAATTTCAATTTGTGAAGATGATAAATTAGATTTGGCATTAGATTTGCTACAGAAAGCTAAAGATAACAATGTGAAGATGGTTTTGGCTGTTGATGCTAAGATTGCAGATGCCTTCAGCAATGATGCAAATACAGGTTTTTGTAATGTAAATGAGATTCCTGACGGGTGGGAAGGAATGGATATTGGTCCTGAAACAGAAAAACTATTTGCAGAAGTGATCAAAAAATCAAAAACAATCCTTTGGAATGGTCCTACAGGGGTTTTTGAGTTTGCAAATTTTGAACATGGTTCATATTCAGTAGGTGAAGCCATCGTTGATGCAACAAAAAATGGAGCATTTTCTCTTGTTGGAGGTGGTGATTCTGTAGCTTGTGTCAACAAATTCGGAATGGCAGATAATATGTCGTATGTTTCAACCGGAGGAGGAGCTTTACTGGAGTTCATTGAAGGAAAAGAGTTGCCGGGAATCAAGGCAATCAGAGGTTATTAAATACACAATACCCAATTTATTTATATCATTAATTTAAAAAAAATGGAAAATTTAGTTAACAAAATCAAAGAAAGCTATAACGCTTTCGCAACAGATGCGAATCTTCAAATCGAAAAATCTAACAAAGCTGCTGGAGCTCGCGCTCGTAAAGCTTCTTTAGAATTGGAAAAAATGTTGAAAGAGTTTAGAAAAACTTCTTTGGATTATTCCAAAAAATAATTTTATACAACTTATTTAGTTGTATTCTTAAAGAGAGTGTCTGAAAAGGTACTCTCTTTTTGTTTAATAATTTTGCCTTTCAAAATATAATTTGTTTCTTTGCATTTACTATTATGTACCATCCTAAAAGACAAATACATGAGAACAAATTATTTTTTTTATCTGATTGTTGCCTTATTATTGTGTGCCTGTACGAATAATCCACAGAAATCGAATACTGAAGATCTTTCAATGATTACAAAGAATGATAAAATTGTACAACAGGCTTTAGATTCCCTGATACTTCGTTATAGCGGTTTGGATACTCAGCGATCAGAAAAGGGTCTTACTCAGATGGCCGCTCTGTGGACAGAAAAGGATGGAACTCAAGATGAATTTATTTCATTTTGTGTGAAGAATTATGCCAATGATGAAAAAGAGCGTGAGGCTTTGTTCAAAAGTTTGTCTGATAAATTTGAACTGATTACCGGATATTTTCACAAAATTGATGTTGGATTGAAAGAACCGATGCAAATGGTTGGTGATGAACCTAATGCGATCGATATGGAAATGGGTGGTTATGATATAACAGCTCATTTCAAGGATGATATGTTTGCAAATAAACTAGCTTTTACTGTGATTCTGAATTTTCCGGCTTATGATCTTAAAGAAAAGCAACAATTAGGAGAGAAGTGGACCGATTTGGAATGGGCTTATGCCCGACTGGGAGATTGGTTTTCTTCCCGTATTCCGGCAGAAATACAGCAAACACTTTCAAATACCCTGACTACTGCCGATAACTATATCTCCAGCTATAATATTGTTGTTGGGTCATTGCAAAATGATGCCGGAGAAAAGCTATTTCCTGAGGGTCTTTCTTTAATTTCCCATTGGGGATTGAGGGATGAATTGAAGTCAAACTATGCGGATAAGGTTAAGGGCTTGGAAAAACAAAGGATGATCTATACTGTAATGAAAAGGATTATCAACCAGGAAATTCCCGAACGAGTGATTGACAAAGGCGATGTGCAATGGAATCCGATCAGTAATAAAGTTTATGAAAATGGAAAAGAAATACAAGTAACACCGGAGCCGAATACTCGTTATCAAGTTTTTCTTAATAATTTCCTGGCTTTAAAAGCGACAGATGTTTATAGTCCTTCTACTCCGACTTATATCCAACGTGCTTTCGACGGAAGTATGGAATTCTCGAAAGATGAAGTCAGAGATATGTTTACCCGGTTTGTTTCTTCTGAACAGGTAAAACAGGTGGCTGAGTTGATCAAAAAGCGTCTGGGACGCGATCTTGAACCGTTTGATATCTGGTACGATGGTTTTAAATCCCGTAGTTCTATCTCTGAAGATGATTTAACGGCAAAAACAAGTAAACTTTATCCTGGTGCAAAAGATTTTGAACGCGACCTGCCTAATATCATGGTGAAATTAGGATTTTCGCAGTCTGAGGCACAACGTATTTGTGATAAAGTACAAGTTGATGCTTCACGCGGAGCCGGGCATGCCTGGGGTGCCGTTATGAAAGGAGATAAAGCCAGACTCAGAACTCGTATCCCTGATTCAGGAATGAATTACAAAGGTTATAATATCGCCATGCATGAGTTTGGTCATAATGTCGAGCAGACTATCAGTCTTTATGATGTAGATTATTACCTGATGAATGGCGTTCCTAATACTGCATTTACGGAAGCATTGGCTTTTATTTTTCAGAAACGGGATTTGGGTGTTTTAGGAATCAAAGAAACGAATCCTCAAAAAGATTTGATGGTGACTCTTGATATTTTCTGGGGCTGTTATGAAATAATGGGAGTCTCTTTGGTTGATATGGCTGCCTGGGAATGGTTGTACGAACATCCGGACGCAACAGCGGCTCAATTGAAGGAGAATGTGATCCGTATTGCCAAAGAGGTTTGGAATACTTATTATGCTCCTGTTTTAGGTGAAAAAGATTCTCCTATATTGTCGATTTACTCCCACATGATAGATAACCCTCTTTATCTTGCTAATTATCCCATGGGACACTTGATTGAGTTTCAATTGGAAGAACATTTGAAGGGTAAATCTTTGGCCACT
>JAVBUX010000106.1:0-5100 GCA_031554915.1 Bacteroidales bacterium
CTGGTGGTTGTGGTGCTACTGGCTTGACAGGCACATCATTGAAAAGTAAGTTGGAGGAAGTGTTAAAATAGCCAAAATCATAATCTTTGATAAAATATGAATTGATTTGTTAATTGTCTGTGTTATAGCTGTTTGTTTTTATTTTTATTTGAAGATGAACTCCAGGAACTATAAAAATATGTTATATAATATGTTTTTTTATTTGGAGAATCATAAAAAAACGTTCACCTTTGCACCGATAACCTAAAACAATCTTTTTGCCTTAAAAGACTAATGCCTATTAAAAACTGAATAAAAAGGTCTATTGAGAAATAGACCTTTTTGTCGTTTAAAAGAATTGCCGTATCTTTGTTCCTCAAAATTTTTCAGCCGGAAATATAGATGAAACATATTCGTAACTTTTGTATAATTGCTCATATCGACCATGGTAAAAGTACTTTGGCCGACCGTTTATTGGAATACACCCAAACCGTTTCAGGGAAAGACTTACAGGCACAAGTGCTTGACAATATGGATCTGGAACGAGAACGGGGGATTACAATTAAAAGTCATGCGATACAAATGGAGTATGTTTCTAAAGGTGAAAAATATATTCTCAACCTGATTGATACTCCGGGACACGTGGACTTTTCATACGAGGTTTCGCGTTCTATTGCCGCCTGTGAAGGAGCATTGCTGATCGTCGATGCTGCTCAGGGAATACAGGCCCAGACAATTTCCAATCTTTATATGGCTTTAGAGCATGATTTGGAAATTATTCCTATCCTGAATAAAATTGATTTAGCCAGTGCAATGCCGGAAGAAGTGGAAGATCAGATTGTTGAATTATTAGGTTGTCCACGTACAGATATTCTTCGCGCCAGTGGAAAAACAGGGGAAGGTGTTTATGACATACTGGATGCTGTTATTGACCGGGTGTCTCCTCCTAAAGGAGATCCTGAGGCTCCATTGCAGGCTTTGATCTTTGACTCGGTATTCAATCCTTTCAGAGGAATCATAGCCTATTTTAAAATTGTCAATGGAACTATCCGTAAAGGCGATATGGTGAAGTTTGTTGCTACGGAAAAAGAATATGATGCTGATGAAGTCGGTATCCTCAAACTTGATATGGCTCCTCGCGCAGAAGTAACTTGTGGAGATGTCGGATATATTATTTCCGGAATTAAAACTTCGAAAGAAGTTAAGGTAGGAGATACTATTACTCATGTCAAACGTCCTTGTGATAAGGCTATTGACGGTTTTGAAGAGGTCAAACCAATGGTTTTTGCCGGATTATATCCTATCGATAGTGAAGATTTTGAAAACCTGAGAGCTTCTCTGGAGAAATTGCAACTGAATGATGCTTCTCTGACTTTCCAGCCGGAATCGTCTGTGGCTCTTGGTTTTGGTTTCCGTTGCGGATTCCTGGGACTACTTCACATGGAAATTGTTCAGGAGCGCCTTGACAGGGAATTTAATATGGATGTTATTACAACTGTCCCTAACGTATCATATAAGGTATATGATAAACATGGGGAATGTAAGGAAGTACACAACCCGGCAGGATTACCGGACCCGACATTGATAGACCATATCGACGAACCTTTCATACGTGCGTCGGTTATTACCAGTACCACTTATATCGGTCCTATTATGACTCTTTGTCTTGGTAAACGGGGTATTTTAGTGCGTCAGGACTATATTTCGGGCGACAGGGTAGAGATCATATACGACCTTCCTCTTGGGGAGATTGTAATTGATTTTTATGATAAACTGAAAAGTATATCTAAAGGATATGCTTCTTTCGACTATCACATGCATGATTATCGTCCTTCAAAATTGGTAAAATTGGATATTCTGTTGAATTCAGAGCCTGTAGATGCTCTGTCAACTCTGACACATGCCGATAATGCTGTAAATTTTGGTCGTCGGATGTGTGAGAAGCTGAAAGAATTAATTCCACGCCAACAATTTGATGTAGCCATTCAGGCTGCTATTGGTGCAAAAATTATTGCCCGTGAAACAATTAAGGCCGTTAGAAAAGATGTAACTGCCAAATGTTATGGTGGTGATATCTCGCGTAAACGTAAACTGCTTGAAAAACAAAAAGAAGGAAAGAAGCGAATGAAACAGGTTGGTAATGTTGAAGTTCCGCAAAAAGCATTCCTGGCTGTCCTTAAATTGGATTAAGTTAGATATAAAAACACGAAGACACAAAGGAAAATTATTCTTCTTTGTGTCTTCGTGTTTTATGTTTAAAAACATGTTTTTTAAAACTATAATCATTAATAATTGTTATAATAACAAAAATCTAATGTATTCTTAAAGTCATATTCATGGAAAAAATGGTCAATATACCTGAAAAAGCCGGAAAGAAACGAGTGGTGATCGTTGGCGCTGGTTTTGGAGGACTTAAACTAGCTACTGCACTCAATCCAAAATATTTTGAGATTGTTCTTTTGGATAAAAATAATTATCACCAATTTCAACCTTTATTCTATCAGGTAGCTATTGCCGGTTTGGAACCCAGTTCAATAGCTTATCCTTTACGCAAAAATTTCCAGAACAAAACTCATGTGCATTTCCGTATGTGTGAAGTTCTTAGTATTTCTCCTGAAAATCAATCAATTGAAACTAGCGAAGGTAGTGTGGATTATGATTATCTGATAATTGCCACGGGTTGTGACACAAACTTTTTTGGAAACCAATCTCTTAAAGACACAACAATGACGTTGAAGTCTGTTTCGGAGGCTTTGTATGCCCGTAACCGGATACTTCAGAGCTTTGAAGATGCAGCTTCAATGGAGAATGAGGAATTGTTAAAAAAACGTTTGACATTTGTTGTTGTCGGAGGTGGAGCTACCGGAGTGGAGTTGGCCGGAGCATTAGCGGATATGCGTAACCATGTTTTGCCGAAAGATTATCCGGAAATAGATTTCTCAAAGATGGAGATCCATTTAGTAGACGCTTCTCCCAGATTACTGCTGGCAATGTCGGAAGATGCTTCTGCAAAAGCAGCAGAGACATTGAAGAAAAGAGGAGTAAAGATCTATCAGGATGTTTTTGTAACATCTTATGAAAATGGAGTGGTTGCAATCAGCGATGGCAAACAGATCGTTTCTGAGAATGTGTTATGGGTAGCAGGTATCGCAGGAAATAAAATCACAGGTATCAATCCGGAGCTTTATACTCGAGGAAATCGTCTGATCGTGAATCGTTTTTGTGAGGTGAACGGATTTGATAATGTTTTTGCAATAGGAGATATAGCTTATATGCAAACAGAGGATTATCCCAGGGGGCATCCGCAAGTGGCTCAAGGAGCTTTACAAATGGCTGTCTCACTGGCTAAAAATCTGGAATTAAAGGAATCCGGACAGGAAAAGATCCAGTTCAAATATAAGGATAAAGGCTCGTTGGCTACCATTGGACGTAATGCCGCTGTCGCAGATATTGCTCACCTTCGCTTTGGCGGAATCATTGCCTGGTGGTTATGGCTTATTGTCCACCTTTATACAATAATGGGAGTCAAGAATAAGCTATTTATTTTTCTTGATTGGGCTTGGAGTTACTTTACGTATGATATTTCATTGAGGCTGTTGATCAGACCGAAAATGAGAATGAATTGAGAATTGACCCACCGTCATTCTCAATTTTCAATTTTCAATTCTCTTTTGTATTTTTGTGCGGAATCTTTGTCATATACTCAATTCCGCAGATAAATGGTTGTTAACATAGATAATATTTGGAGATCAATACAACAAGGCGATGTTGTGGCTTTCGAACTGTTGTATAAAAAGATGTATCCCAAGCTATGTTATTATGCTTCACAGCTTTTAGGTAGTACATGGCTGGGTGAAGAGGCTGTGCAGGATCTGTTCCTTCAACTCTGGGAATCGAAAGAAAAACTTTTTTCTCAGAATAATTCTATTCATACTTATCTTTACAGGACACTACATAATCATTGTTTGGACATACTTAAAAAGCAACAAACGCAGAAACATAGTTTTATCCAATACCTTTCCTCTGATGCATGGTGCGCTATTTCTGAAAAATATGGCTTTGATGAACAGTTAATCGAACAGTTGGAATCGGAAGAAATCCGGATGAAAATTGACGCGATTATTGAAAATTTGCCGGAGCAGAGTCGGGAGATATTCAAATTGAGCAGGATGGAAGGTAAATCAAATGAAGAAATTGCAATGCAAATGAAGCTTTCAGTAAGTACGGTTAAAACGCAGATATACAGAGCTATATCTAAGATCAAAAAAGAAATATTTCTTCTTGTATGCATTTTCTTGCAAATCTTGTAGTCTGGAATTCTTAAAATATCGTTTCTATTAATAGAGAAATCAATATGGAAAAAGAGCTTACAAATAGTAGAGCAGAAGTTCTCATATCCGGATTTTTTACCGGATCTTTGGATGAGAGTGAATTAATTCAGTTGAAAGAATGGCTGGAGGAAGATCCCGGTCATTTAGATCACTTTAATCGGATTCGTTCGGCCTGGATTCTTGCCGGAAAAGAGACCGGTACGGGTAATTTTGATTCGGATTCATCGTGGAACATTTTGAAACCACGGATAATAAAAGAAGAGAGAAATTCTAGATCTTTTAAATGGAAATCTTTCCTGAAGTATGCTGCTTCTTTAGTTATTTGTTTTTCGTTGGGAGCTATGTTGACCTTATGGTGGACAAATCGGACAGGAGTGAAAGATTCCGAATTGGTCGCTACAGAAATCAAAGTTCCACTAGGTTCAATCAGTACAATTACTTTGCCTGACGGTTCAAAAGTCTGGCTGAATGCAGGCTCAAAGTTTGTCTATCATAAAGATTTCGGTGTTAGTAGCCGTGAAGTTCAATTAGAGGGAGAAGCCTTTTTTGCTGTACGGACTAATCCTAAAAAACCATTCATAGTAAAAACTTCAGATATCAGTGTAAGGGCTTTCGGTACCCGGTTCAATGTTAAGGCTTATCCGGAAGAAAGAGTGATCTCTACCACATTGGAAGAAGGAAAAGTAGATGTGGTCTTTCATAATGATAAAAATCGGTCGTCTGTATTGTTGAGGCCGAATGAACAGCTTGTTTTTAATAAACCGGATAAAAATAAGAAGGAGGAGAAAGA
>JAVBUX010000114.1:0-13292 GCA_031554915.1 Bacteroidales bacterium
AGTGTATATGATTTCCCTGCTTCAACTTTGCTTAAAGCCAACTTCTGATTTTTTGTAAGTTTACTCATATCTCTATTGAAGTTTTTAATTGTTTACAGGGAAAGTCCCTTTTACTGCGATACCCATACTTCTTGCTGTTCCTGCGACCATTTTCATGGCAGCATCCAGCGTGAAACAGTTCAAGTCAACCATTTTATCTTCTGCAATTGTTTTTACCTGATCCCAGGTAATTTCAGCAACCTTTTTACGGTTAGGCTCTGCAGAACCACTTTTCAATTTAGTTACTTCCAATAATTGGATTGCAACCGGTGGTGTTTTAACGATAAAATCAAAAGACTTATCAGCATAGTAAGTAATTACTACTGGTAATATCTTACCTGGCTTGTCTTGGGTTCTGGCATTAAATTGCTTGCAAAACTCCATAATGTTGATACCTTTAGAACCTAATGCAGGTCCTACTGGTGGAGAAGGGTTTGCTGCTCCTCCTTTGATTTGCAATTTTAGTTGTCCAGCAATCTCTTTAGCCATTGTTAATTTAATTTTAAGTTTTAATTCTTATAGCTTTAAACCTCTTAGTCAAAATTCGTAACAAATCTGACTATTCTTTTTCTACTTGCATATACCCCAACTCCAGTGGTGTTTTACGGCCAAAAATTTTGACCATAACTTTCAACTTTTTCTTTTCAGTATTGATTTCTTCAATCACTCCGAAGAATCCATTGAAAGGACCTGTAGTAACTTTTACCGTTTCGCCTACGTAGAATTGAATATCCAGTTCTTCCGCCTGTTCCTGCAGTTCATCGACAGTTCCCAAAATACGGTTTACTTCCGATGATCTGAGAGGAACCGGGGTATTTCCACCCAGGAATCCAATTACATAAGTTACATTTTTGAGGAAGTGCATGACCTCTCCCACCAAATTAGCTTCAATAATAATGTAACCTGGAAGGTAAGCGCGTTCTTTCATCACTTTCTTTCCGTTACGTACCGTGAATACTTTTTCAGTAGGAATAAGCACTTGAGAAATATAGTTCTTGAGATCGGAATTTTTAATTTCCGCCTCAAGATATTCCTTAACTTTATTCTCTTTACCGCTTACGGCTCGGAGAACATAAAATTTCTTTTCAACTTCAGACATTGTCCTAAATTAAAAGATTTTATCGTAAACGAATTTGACTACAAACTCAAATCCAAAGTCGATAACAAATACCACAACCGCCATTATTAGGGAAGCTGTCATCACAACGATAGTGCTACTCGTTAACTCTTGTCTTGTAGGCCAAGACACCTTATGTACAAGCTCGCTATAAGCTTCTTTGATGTAATTAATAATCTTTTTCATCTAATGTATAGATTTTTAGCACGGGCGGAGAGATTCGAACTCCCGACATTTGGTTTTGGAGACCAACGCTCTACCACTGAACTACGCCCGTAATTAAATTGAGAGTTAAGAATTGAGAATGGAGAATTAAACCATTCTCAATTCTTTTTTCTCAATTATGTATTATTCAACGATTTCAGTAATCTGTCCTGCGCCTACTGTACGTCCACCTTCACGGATAGCGAAACGAAGACCTTCGCTACATGCTACTGGGTAAATCAAATCTACAGTAATTGTTACGTTATCACCAGGCATAACCATTTCAGTTCCTTCTGGAAGAGTGATTTCACCGGTAACGTCCAATGTACGGATATAGAATTGAGGACGATATTTGTTGTGGAATGGAGTGTGACGTCCACCTTCTTCTTTTTTCAAGATATACACCTCAGCTTTAACTCTTGTGTGAGGTTTCACTTTGTTAGGGTGAGTAATAACCATACCACGTTTGATTTCATCTTTGTCGATACCACGAAGCAACAAACCAACGTTATCTCCAGCTTGACCTTCGTCAAGAATCTTACGGAACATTTCTACTCCTGTAACAACTGATTTTTTACCTTCAGCACCCAAACCGATGATTTGAACTTCTTCACCCGTTTTGATGATACCTGTTTCGATACGGCCTGTAGCAACTGTACCACGACCTGTAATAGAGAATACGTCTTCAACTGGCATCAAGAATGGTTTATCAACGTCACGTGGAGGAAGTGGAATCCAAGTATCCACAGCATCCATCAGTTCCATGATTTTTTCTTCCCATTGTGGAATACCGTTCAATCCACCCAAAGCAGAACCTTGGATAACCGGAGTATTGTCACCGTCAAATTGATAGAAAGAAAGCAATTCTCTCATTTCCATTTCAACCAATTCCAACATTTCAGCGTCGTCAACGATATCGCATTTGTTCATGAAAACAACCAATTTAGGTACGTTTACCTGACGAGCCAAAAGGATGTGCTCACGAGTTTGAGGCATAGGACCATCAGTAGCAGCAACTACGATGATAGCACCGTCCATCTGAGCAGCACCAGTAACCATGTTCTTAACGTAGTCGGCGTGACCCGGACAGTCTACGTGAGCGTAGTGACGGTTAGCTGTTTGATATTCAACGTGAGAAGTGTTGATAGTCATACCTCTTTCTTTTTCTTCTGGAGCGTTGTCGATAGAATCGAATGAACGCAATTCAGAAAGACCTTTTTTTGCTAAAACTGTTGTAATAGCAGCAGTCAAAGTAGTTTTACCGTGGTCAACGTGACCGATTGTACCGATGTTAACGTGGGGTTTCGACCGGTTAAAATGTTCTTTTGCCATAATTTAATGATCTTTATTTGATTAATGTTGTCTTTTCAAATTGATAAATAAATTTCGTTCTATCTAAATAATTATCAATTGTTCATTCTCAATTGCTAATTATTTTGAGCCGATGACGGGAATTGAACCCGTGACCTCTTCCTTACCAAGGAAGTGCTCTACCTCTGAGCTACATAGGCAAGAGAGCGGAAGACGGGGCTCAAACCCGCGACCCTCAGCTTGGAAGGCTAATGCTCTATCAACTGAGCTACTTCCGCGGTTTAATTGACAATTATGATATTAATATAATTTAATTGACAATTGTTTTTGTGGGCAGTGATGGATTCGAACCACCGAAGGCGTAAGCCAGCTGAGTTACAGTCAGCCCCATTTGGCCACTCTGGTAACTGCCCTAAGAATCGAGCCTCTTGTCGGATTCGAACCAACGACCCCGAGATTACAAATCACGTGCTCTGGCCAACTGAGCTAAAGAGGCATTAAACAATCAAATAGCCGTTTCGATTCCCCTGAAAAAAGGTCGAAACGGCTGCAAATTTAGAACTATTTTTTGTATCTGCAAAATATCTACAGACTTTTTTACTTACTTCTTTGCTTTTCTTTCAATTTCACCAATTGTTTTTCCAAAGCTTCGACTACAACATCGACGGATTCTTCGAAAGTATCACTGGTTTTAGTGGCAAACAAATCCGGCCCCGGAACTTCCAATTTCACGGAAGCTTCTTTATTCTGCGTGGACTCCGGTTTAATTACCTTCAACACTACTTCGGCGGCAATTATTCCGTCGTAATATTTCTCCAACTTAGCAACTTTCTTTTGAATAAAAGATTCCAACTGTTGACTTGCCTCAAAATGAATAGGCTGAATTCTGATTTCCATAGGTAACCTCCTTAAAATTTTATCAGGCTCTCGGATGAGCCTGGTGATACACTTTTTTTAACTCTTCAAAAGTAGTATGAGTATAAACTTCTGTAGATGAAAGACTCGCATGCCCTAATAATTCTTTAACGGCATTCAAATCTGCACCATTGTTCAACATACTTGTTGCGAACGTATGCCGCAACACATGGGGACTTTTCTTCGACAAACCGGAAATTTCCGATAAACGGGAATTCACGATCCTATATACTAAACTATTATTCAATCGACGACCATCTTTTCTTACAAAAAAAGCAGAATCCTGTTTGACCGAATCTATTTCCTGTCTTGCTTTTAAGTAAACATCCACCACTTCATTAAGTCTCTTGGAAAAAGGGATTAACCGCTGTTTATTTCTTTTTCCAGTAACTTTCAATAAACCCGCATTCAGATCGATATCGTTATCTTCTAATCCGACCAATTCCGCACAACGAATACCGGTAGTATAAAAAAACTCAACAATTACATGGTCTCTGACTGACTCAAAAGTAGAATCCGACTCCGATTCAGCAAGAATCATCTCCATATCTTTTTCTTTAACAAAACAGGGAAGTACTTTGTTTGCTTTGGGACCACTTACTTTTTTCAAAGGATCGATATCAATGAGTTTTAGTCGAATTAAGTATCTGCAAAAAGATTTCAAAGCACTAAGCTTACGATTCACCGACAAAGGCGAATATCCCTCTCCCATTAAAAAAACAATCCATTGACGAACCAGAGCAGCATTTATTTCTTTAGGATCAAACTCAGACTTTTCATGACACACAAAATCTCTGAATTGATTCAAATCGTTATTATATGAAAATACCGTATGAGAAGAGAAGCCCTTCTCATAACGGATATATTGCAAAAACGAGTCAATCAACATAGAATGCAACGTTTAATGCAACAAATATAATAAAAAAAAAGAATTATTCTTCTGCCTGGTGAAGTTTTTGCACGTAAACAGCGTGAATTTTTTGTTTTCTCTTTTCTACAGAAGGTTTTGCGAAAGCTTGTCTTCTTCTTAATTCTTTAACAACACCTGTTTTTTCAAATTTTCTTTTGAATTTCTTCAAGGCTCTTTCAATATTTTCGCCTTCTTTTAATGGAACAATAATCATAATTTTAATTTAATAAATTGAATCCGTTATTATTTTGTATTATTTTTTGTCGAATTTCGGGTTGCAAAGATAAAGCAAACTTTAATGATAGACAAATAATTTCCTTATAATTTACGAATTCATAATAAAATCAGTATTAATAAACAACACATCACCTTTTTGATTTAGTTGATGAGTCTGCAATCTCTTTCTTAAATTCAAGCGGAGTCATCCCAGTATATTTATTAAAGAAAATGGAGAAATTATTCGGCTCATTAAAACCCAAACAATATGCTATTTGTTTCACAGAAAGTCCGGAGTAAATTAAAAATCGCTTCCCCTCAATGATCACTTTTTCAATGATGATTTCTTTAGCATTCTTTCCAAAAGCTTGTTTAGTTGCATACAAAAGCTGTCTGGATGAAACGCCTAATTGTTCAGTATAAAAAACCAAGTCTTTATGTTCAATAAAATGCTCATTCACCAAATCTCTGAACTTATTTACCAAGATTTTATTTGGATCGGATACAGGGACCGGATCCACTGTTTTTATCAATGCAGACTCTGAACGGAATAGAAAAAGCTTCAACAAAGTATGAATAATATCATTACGCAATGGATAATCATTATCTAGATATATAGTTAGTATATATTCAACATTCGCTAATCCATTATAAGTCATTATATCAATAGCCGATACTGGATGGGAATGATCTTTAAATATAAGAGCATCCTGAAGAAATACCCTGTCGGCATCACATCTGACAAAAAAATGTTCAGCAAAACTCACCACATATCCGGAATATTCATTTTCAGAATCAAATTTATACACTAAATCTTTTCCGATACAAATACATTGATCTGAAGAAAGACGAACCTTTTTCATATCTATTTCAAAAACAGCTTCACCTTGCTTAACCCAAACGATCTGATAATAATCAGCTCTGCAATAAGATTCAAACTGAACCCTTTGAGTATCTTCAAAAGGTATTATACTAAATTCTTCAGAATAGCGAGAATCTGATGATAAATTTTTAATCATATTTAATAATTATTATCGGAAACCTGCAAAGATATAAAAGTACAATATAATATCAAAAAAAAGCATGCCGATTTTTATACTTATTTGTCTGAAAAATAAACTTTAAAATCAGCTATTATTGGAAAATGATCACTAAAACCGCCTTCATGTTTCACTCCATGATAAGTTTTAAGAGGACGTTTTCCTCCATTCGATTTATCTTCAGTAACAATGAAAGATGGACGAAAAATAATGGCTGTTTCCGGCAAAACATGAAATGAATGCTTTCTGTCCAATAAATCAACAGAGACAATCATTTGATCCAACATATTCCACTCCTTACCAAATTTATAAGTTCCCTCATTTTGTTTTTTCAGATATGAATAAAACAAATTACAAAGCTCTCCGGTTTTCATATTTTGAGAATAAGGTTTTGCTCTCAAGGTTTCATAAATACTCTTGTTATTCGGCTCATCATTAAAATCCCCCATAATGATAATATTGGCCTTTTTTCGAACTCTGAAGAGGCTATCTACTTTAGTCCGCACAACAGATGCTACCCGCACACGATCAGGTTCTGACTTCATCTCCCCTTCCCGTCGGGATGGAAAATGACACAAGAAAACATCCAAAGTATCTCCGGAAACCACACATCCTGTTACATGAAGAATATCTCTGGTCTTTTTCCCTGGATTATCCGGAAATTTGATACGATGAGATTTATGATACAAATATTTGAACCGGTCTCGCTGATAGAGCATCACGATATCAATTCCACGTGCATCCATTGAATTAGTCATCACATAACGGTATTTCTGATTCTTCAGGGGTGACTTTTGCGTGAAATCATCCATCACCTTTTCATTTTCCACTTCATAGAGACCTACGATAGCAGGAGTATCCCATTCTCCCGCAGCGGCAATAACTCTCGCCAGATTATTCAATTTATTGGTATATCGACCATAAGTCCAATGACGATCACCATCAGGAAGAAATTCTTTATCATCTTTTGCCGGATCATCTTCCGTATCGAAAAGATTTTCAACATTATATGACATTACCCGGAATTTTTGTTGAGAAAACAAAAAAGTCGAATGACACAACGAAATTAAGATTATGGTCAAGCTCAAAAGGTTTTTATTATTCATTCTTTTCATTGTCATTATTTCTTTTTCACATATTCATAAGCCCCAATATCGGGCCCTTCATCAGCGAACCGCGACACTTTATTCATATCGTAGGGAAGTTTCTGCGCAACCTCTATGTTTGCCACATTTCTTGCCGGAGAAACCGAATCAATCCGGAAATCATACGGAATTGATTTTTTCTTATCGTCAGTCAGCCGGACATTTACGAACTTAGGGTCTTTATTAAAAACACAGTCCGTAAATTGCTTTTTGGATTTTGCCTCATCATACAGTACCAAGCAATTCAAGAAACTATAATTATAGCTGGTAGATGGATTATGGATGGAATCTTTTGCCAAATTAATACCACTACGAGAATTCGGACTATATACAATACAATTCTTAAAATCAGCCTGTTCCAAAGGTGCCGGTTTATACACTGTTTTTTCAGTAACAGCATCCACCACCGCCCGCTCATTTGTCAGATAAACCGTTGAATTATTCGACGCTCCCCATTGTGATACAGAGGGATAATAGTTCGCCATTGTACATTGAGTAAAACGATATTTTCCTCCAGCCAACGACAACAAATAATACTGAGAATTTGAAAACTCACAATTTTCGCCTTCAATAAAGCAGTTACTGGCAGAGATCAGCGCACCTTTTGCATTGGTCACAATCGAATTCTTAATCTTAAGTTTTGATCGTTCTGTCGTCGATGCATCAAAGATTAACGCATTAGAAGCATTACGAATATAAATATAGTCGAAATCATTATTAAAACTGGTTTCATAAAAATGGAAGCCCTCCCATTGACCGGGAACCCGATCGTAAGGAATATTCACCATATAATCACTATCCATTCGATCTCCACGGAATACAACCCTGTTATTATAAGTACCCTTGGCAATCAGGTTTCCCAAAACCTTAACTCTGGAATTTTGATGCATATAAAAAATAGTCCCTTCCTGCAACGTAAGAGTAGCTCCTTCTTTAACCTCCAAACTATCATAGACCAGATAAGGCTTATCGTTAGGAAGAGTCATTGACTTTTCTATTATTTTTCCCTTCCAGACATAAGCATCCTGCCCATAAGCTTCCAGGAGTATTTTTTGTTGAGAGCCATTTGTCAAAAACACCACCTGATCTTCATACAAAACCGGCGTTGTTTTTCCATTTTCGTCCAACTTAACATTAACAAGAACAAAAAGACTATCCTTCGCTCCTATTTCAACATTTTCGAATCGGGTTCCGGCCTTTCCGTCAACCACAATATTAAAGCTACTGGATTCGCCTTTGGAAAGACTGACAGAAGAGATAAGGAGAGGCTTGCTGTTATCGTTATAAACGATAAAACCAGCCGTAGGTGTTGTTACAGTCGTTATAATCGTATCAAAAGCAACCGTATCTGTCGAAAATGCCAGTACATCATTCGGATTCTCGGAATAATTTTCAAAATCATCTGTGCACGCTGCTACTGCAATCAATAGCAGCGCAAACGGAAATAGTAGTATTAATCGTAATTTATGCATAAGAAGTAAAACCTAATCAAGTCTATAAACGAACTTTACAAGGTTTTATTTTACCGGAATATTTTTTAGCAATTCTTCCAAAAATTTCCACCACTTTTCCACGGTAGCAATTTCGATCCTTTCTTCCGGAGAGTGAGCTCCAAGAATAGTCGGTCCACAGGAAATCATATCCAGATTCGGATACTTCTCAAGGAACAATCCACATTCCAATCCGGCATGAATAGCTTTAATTTCCGGCTTATTTCCAAACAATTTCAAATAAACATTTTCAGAAATTTTCAGAATTTCAGAATTTGCATTGGGCTTCCAACCCGGATAGCCATCAGTTGCCTTAATATCTGCTCCAGCCAATGTGAATACAGAAGTTACTTTGTTCGCAACATCCACTTTCAACGAATTAGTCGAACTACGTTGACTGGTAGTCACAACTATCGTATTACCTTCCTTCATTTTCACAGATGCCATATTATTTGACGTCTCCACAAGTCCCGGAATTTCAAAACTCATGCCCATTACGCCATGAGGACAGGCATATAGTGCATTCAGAAGATTGTTCGTTGTATCTCGATCGACACATACCTGTGGAGTATCGGCACTCTCGATAGTTATCTTTACGCCTGGATCAATGGCTTTCAGTTCAGCTTCCACTTCCGACTGCAGGATATTAACCAGAACACTGGCTTTTTCTTTTCCTGCCAAAGGAATTCCTGCAATTGCACAAGCTTCCCGGGGGATTGCATTACTAAGGTTTCCTCCGTCTATTTGTGAAAGGGTTACAGGATATTCTTCATTTAAAGTCCACAAATAACGTGTCAATATTTTATTAGCATTTCCCAATCCTTTATCAATTTCACTGCCTGAATGTCCGCCATTCAAGCCTTTTACTTCAACCTTAAACCAGAAACAATCGGCAGGAGCAGTCTGAGACTTATAGGTAAAAGTTGCCAGAATATTTTTTCCTCCGGCACATCCAATATAAAATTCACCTTCCTCTTCTGTATCCAGATTTACCAGTATATCTCCGGTCAAAAAACCTGTCTTAAGAGCAAAAGCTCCAGTCAATCCGGTTTCCTCATCCGTAGTAAAAAGACACTCCAACGGTCCATGAACCAAGTCTTTGGATGCTAAAATTGCCAAAGAAGCAGCAACTCCAATACCATCATCTGCGCCAAGAGTCGTTCCTTTAGCTTTTACCCAACCATTCTCAATATATGTATGCAAAGCATCATTCTCAAAGTCATGTTTCACATCATTATTCTTTTCACAAACCATGTCCACATGCGATTGTAAAATAACCGTTGCAATATTTTCTTTTCCAGGTGTAGCAGATTTCTTTATCAAGACATTATTGGCATCATCTTTTTTCGCTTCCAGTCCATACGATTTTGCAAAATCAAGTAGAAACTGAACAATTTTTCCTTCTTTCTTCGAAGGACGTGGGATTTTGGTGATTTGATCAAAAAAATTCCAAATCAAATTAGGTGTTAAATCTCTGACTTCCATAGTGTAAAATATTTAATTTTAGTATATATAACAATTTGAAAGCCTAAAGAAACAAAAAAAACAGTGAATATTCAAGAAAAAAACAGATTTTAAAGATAATTACTATTATATTTGCGAGCGCAAAAAAAGAAAGTGTATGTTTTACATCCTTTTAATTTCAATAATTTTGATTGCTTTGAGTACTTTACTACTTGGATTCCGTGTTTTTTTTAGTAAAAACGAAAGGTTTCCAAGCACTCATATTGGTGACAATAAAGAACTTAGACGTCGAGGTATTTACTGTATGAGTTCCCAGGATTTGCAGGAACAAAACAAAAAGAATATCTTTGAACTCTAAATATCCTTGTAATTATTAAAAACAAAAATAAAGTCAAACGAATTCAAATTGTTTATGAAGAATACAAATTACATTATTAATGGTGTACTTGCTGTAGCTGTAATTATCTTATTTATTTTGTATTTTACAGATAAAAAAGGATCGAACAATCCTAAAGAGGCTATCGTATCTGATTCTTTATCAGTAGAATTACCAATTGCTTATATTGATATTGATTCTTTGCTCAACAATTATAATTATTACAAGGATCTGAGTGAGGTATTGATCGACAAACGCAAAAAAACATTTGATCTGTTAAATAATAAGAAAGCAGTTCTTGAAAAAGAATATAACGATTACATGGTAAGAGCTCAGCGCAATGCTTTCATAACTGAAGATATGAGAAGACAAGAGGGAGAACGAATTGCGCGTAAAGAGCAAGATTTACAAGAATTTGCAGCTAAAGCTCAGGAAGAATTAGGTTTGGAGCAGTTAAAAATGAATCAACAAATGAGTGATACGATCGTTGCTTCTTTGAAGGTATTCAATGAAACAAAGAAATATCAAATTATTTTTAGCAAACAGGGTACCAATCCGTTTTTTATTGCTAACGAAGCTTATGATATCACAGCAAATGCTATTAAGTTCCTGAACGACAGATACGTTCCGAAAGAAAAATAATTTTGATTTCAAAAATTTCAACAATAAACATCCCGGGGAAGTCCCGGGATCGTTGTTTTAAATGAAAACGAAAAAAAAATCCGTAACAGAACAATACCTTGAAAAACATCATAAAAGGTGTTTGACCACGAAAGAACCGGTTCCCAAGGATTTGGAAATGATTGTTGTGATCCCCTGCTTTCACGAGCCGGACATCCTATTAACTCTCAACAGCCTGCTTAGTTGTCACCCTATCGATTGTTCTATTGAAATTATCTTATTAATCAATTCCTACGCCTTTGTAGATCAAAGCATAAAAAACTATAACAGGGATACCTATATAAAATGTCTGGAATTCTCTTCAATTTACAACCGCCCAGGATTTAACATTATTCCACTACTGGAAGAGGAACTGCCCGGCCACCAAACAGGAGCGGGACAACCGCGTAAAATAGGCATGGATGAAGCAATATCCCGTTTTAATCAAATCGGGAAAGAAAATGGAATTATCGTTTGCCTTGATGCAGATTGTACTGTCGAAAAAAATTACTTCTCCGAGATTCTCTCGCAATTCCGAAAAAACGATTTGAATTCGGCAACTATCGATTTTCATCATCCCGTCGAGCTTTTGCCAGAAGAAGATCCTATTAGGAGAGCTTCCGAAGTTTATGAATCATATTTACGTTACTATCGGGCGGCTTTGGAATTTTGCGGTTATCCTTATGCTTATTTCACCATTGGTTCTGCAATTGCGGTTACCTGCGACACTTATGTTCGCGTTGGAGGGATGAGTAAATTACAAGCCGGAGAGGATTTCTATTTTATGCAAAAAGTTTTTCCATTAGAGAAAACAAAATTTATTGATTCGACTAAAGTCTATCCAGCGGCGCGTTTTTCCGATAGAGTTCCATTCGGAACAGGACCGGAACTTGCCAAACTGACAAAAACAAATTCAATTATTAAATACACTTACAATTTCGAAGCATTTCTTGTATTGAAACAGCTTTTCGATTGTATCGATTCATTTTTCAACGTATCCGAAGAAGATATTTCAATTACAATAAAAACTCTTCCAAAAGCAATTAAAGATTTCATTATACAAGATAATCTGATTGATAAGCTGAATGAAATCAACCAAAACACTGGCAATATTTTATCTTTCCGTAAACGGTTTTTTAATTATTTCAATGCATTCAAGATATTAAAATTCTTGAATTATGCACATGAATCGTTTTTTCAATTGGAAGATGCAAAAATAGCAAACCGCCATTTATCGCTATGCTCAAAATGACGATTCAGATATATTAATAAAATCAATTCAATGCCTGTTCGATGTCTCCGATTATATCCTCGACAGACTCAATACCAACAGATAAGCGAATCAAATCCGGAGCTACACCAGCAGCTATGAGTTGCTCATCATTAAGCTGACGATGTGTATGACTGGCTGGATGCAACACACAAGTACGCGCATCTGCAACATGGGTTACAATTGCTATTAATTTCAGACTATCGATAAAACCGATAGAAGCATCACGCCCCCCTTTCAGACCGAATGTGATCACACCACAAGAACCATTAGGCAGATATTTTTGTCCCAAAGCATAATATTTATCTTTTTTCAGGCCACAGTAGTTGACCCAGGCAATTTTCGGATGTTGTTCCAGATATTCCGCCACTTTCTGAGCATTTTCACAATGACGTTGCATTCTCAAGTGCAAGGTTTCCAAACCAATATTGGTTAAAAAAGCATTCTGGGGTGACTGTATGGCACCCAAATCACGCATTAACTGTACCGTAGCTTTAGTCATATAAGCTTCTTTTCCAAAACTTTTGGTATAAATCAACCCATGATAAGAATCATCAGGCTCTGTTAATCCCGGAAATTTCGAAGCAAATGCGTCCCAATCGAAGTTTCCGCTATCAACAATAGCCCCTCCCACACTAGTTGCATGACCATCCATATACTTTGTTGTGGAATGAGTTACAATATCAGCGCCCCATTCAAAAGGGCGACAATTGACAGGTGTTGCAAAAGTATTATCTATAATTAAAGGTACCCCTTGTTGATGAGCTATTTTTGCAAATCGCTCAATATCAAGCACTTTCAATCCAGGATTAGCAATTGTTTCGCCAAACAAAGCTTTTGTATTCGGACGAAAAGCAGCAATAATCTCATTATCCGAGGAGTCCTGATCTATGAAGGTAACATCGACTCCTAACTTTTTCAAAGTGACTGCAAACAAATTAAATGTTCCGCCATAAATCGTTGCAGCACAAACAAAATGATCTCCCGCAGAACAAATATTAGTAATTGCATAAAAATTGGCTGATTGTCCCGAAGAAGTCAGCATAGCCCCTATTCCGCCCTCCAATGCTGCAATTTTTGAGGCCACAGCATCATTTGTAGGATTTTGCAGGCGAGTATAAAAATATCCACTTTC
>JAVBUX010000210.1:0-4246 GCA_031554915.1 Bacteroidales bacterium
TCAACTACTGGATATGGAAAGCCTGAAATAGCTGAACTATATTTCAAAATGTATGATAAAGCAATAAATAAAGCTTCTGGAAAAACACAAAAAATCATTATTAATACCATGATAGTTTTGCTTGTCGCAGCACTTACTGCAGCAACTGCAGGTGCTTTAGCCGGCCCGATTGCTGTTTTTGCTGTTGGCACTCAATTTTCAGGATTAAGTGGTGCTGCTTTAAGAGCGGCTAGCCTTTCTTTTCTTGGCGGTGGTGCAGTGGCCGCCGGCGGAGCCGGTATGGCTGGGGGTGTGTTAGTTGTTGTTGGCGGTGGGGCTTTGCTTGGTGCTGCAGCAGGTGGGGCAGCCATTACTGGTAAAGAAATTCTATTTGAAAATAGCCCGCAATTTGCTTTAACTTTTGCAGCCAAACTTGATGTAGTTTTAAGAGAAATTATTCTTAATGAGCAAAAAGATACCAAACTAGCACAAGCTATACTTGAAAACTATAAAAAGAATATCCTTGAACAGAAAAACCAAATTGCAAAACTGGAATTGGAAAATGAAAAAAATAAAAACCAGATAAAGAATTTAAAAAAGGCTGTAGAATATATGGAGAATATATTTAAGGATATGAATCGTTTTTCCTCTGCGTATGAAGATGGTCTGGCACAAGAAAAAGATAATGAAAATAAGCCAAACTAAGAGCCCATTGACTAAGAATAGTGAGTTTTGGATTAACATATAGGTGAGAAATATTATGGACATCAAAAACAAATTAGATAACCTTGGCGATGAAATAATTCAAACAGATAAATCAATTAATAATGTCGCTTCGGAAATGAATAATATTCGAACTGATGCAAACGATTTGGTCAAACGTATTCAAACTTTAGCTAAAGTGACAGAAACGGATATTTTAGATGTTTCGGAGTTAGATTCAATTGAAATTAGTGAATTGAACTTTGCTTTGGATGATGTCCTGTTTGATGTTGACGCTAGTTATAAAAAATTTCCCAAACTTTCTACTTCTGATATTGTGGTCAGTTGTATGGCAGGAATTATTGCGGTTGCAATGGATGTTTTTATTGTAGGAATTCCTGAGACCCAGGGTAAAGGTGGTAAATATTTTGACGGGAGTGTTCTTACAAAAACGATAAGAAAATTAGGAGAAGGACCATTAAGCAGAATGTATAAAGAGCTCGAGTCAATCTGCAAAGTACCTTTTGATATATCTGCTGTGAAAGATGGAATGTATCCTCTAAATCATAGGTTAAGAAGCTTGAGCCATGATCCGTTTTTGGGTCTTTTTTTCTCAGTTTTTGACATCATAATGAATACTACAACCTTTATTGACAATCAAGGTTGTTTAAGGGTTCTTCTAAGCAAAAAACAGCCGATCGACAGGGAACTGTGTATTTTTTATTATCTAGGTCATATAATATCTGATCTTTTTACATCTAAAGGAATTCCCGTGCCGGGATTTTTTCTCACTCAGTTTTTTGCAAATGGTACCACAGATGATTCTATCGCTAAGATTGCTGATAAAATGTATCGAAATGGATATGATTTACGTCATTTTGTATCAATGAGCACACCTATAGCAGCAAAAAGTATAATATTGAGTCTATATGATAATCTTACAGAAGAATCTAATTCGGTGTCCCCGTTACCATTGGCAATAAAAGAAAAAAATGAGCTGAATAAAAAATTAAAAATGGAAAAAATGAATTTTATTGCAAATTCAATAGCTGTAAGCGGAAATGTACTAAAGTTTTTTACCCCGCCTAGCAGTTGTAACCCCAGTTCAATAAATTCCCCCGAATGGTTTGTATTGATCAAATCTGGTATTAATATGCTGCAGATGCAAATGAGAGACACTTCAGCCGAAGCTGTAATTGAAAATAGGGTTGATATTGATGTTGTATGGGATAGGCTAGAAATTATTTAAATATTTCTTTGTAATATCATATTCAGTTCTATAATTTATTATATATCATATATCATATATCATTGGATACCACTTAATAGAATTAATATGAAATAACATGAGTAAAAGAAAGGTGCAAATGCTGAACAAGAAAAAAGAAAATAATGATACTATTAATCTTGAAAAGCTAAAAGAATTGTTACTTGATAGTGAGTTATTAGAGGAATTAAAAAACAAAACTGACAATTCAGTTAATATATTTGATATTCTCAAAGTTTCAAAGTTTGAAATACGTCATAGCAATATGCTTGCCTGGTTATTAGATGCAAAAGAAAACCATGGATTAGGCGATGATTTTATTAAAAGGTTTATTAGCTATTTAGCAAAAAGATGTGATTCAGATGATGAAGCATTAAAACTCTTAATGTCTAATGCTACATTTACTATTCGACGTGAATGGAAGAATATAGATTTATTACTAATATCTCCAGAATCCAAGATAGTTATTGTAATTGAAAATAAGTTTGGATCTGGTGAGCATGATGGCCAGCTTTTTAGATATAAAAATATGATCTCAGATAGATTTTGGGATTACCAACAATACTATTTATACTTAACACTAGACGGGCATATTTCATCTGATCCAGATGTGTGGTGTAGTTTAGGGTATGAAAATATTATTGAGTGGATTGAATTATCATTAAATACTTCAATAATAAATTCGGAAGTTAGTCAAATTTTAAAACAATATCTTTCAATTCTAAGGAGAGAAATTATGGGCTATTCCAGAGAGGTTATAGAACTATGTAATAAAATATACGAAAAACATAAGGATGCCTTAGATTTAATATATGAGAATATTAACGAAAGGGATGATATTTCTAATATCCTTGAAAAATGGGGTGAAGATTGGATAGAAAATGAATTTATTACTGATTATGATTATAACTCAAGTGGGATGACTTTAAGAACATCTAATTTGGAAAATATATTCCCTCAAACAAACAATAATAAATATTGGCCTTGTTACTATACGATCGCAAGATTTCCTTTTCCGACGCAGATTTACATTGAATTTAATTCACAAGGGTTTGATGAAGAAGCAATAGAAAGATTTCAAATGATTAAACCTGCTTTTAATGAAAAAACGTTAAAAAATAATTGGCAATGGCATAGACTTAAAACATGGAAGTTGCCTGATTATAATTTAGATGAGTCTGAAAAATTTGAAGATGTTTCCAATAATTTGAAAATTGAAATTGAAAGAATTATTGTAAATGAAATACCCAAATTTGAAGAACAGCTTATTGGTATTTTCGATTAGTATTATTGTTATGATGGTTGTATGATTTTGATAAAATATCTAATTCATTTTGTGAATCTTTAATTTAATAGGACGGTGACTCCATATCCAATGACAATAAGAAAAAACATCAATAAGATATTAAGAGACGATGAAAAACAAGGAAGGGCAGGGTGAATATTTGATATTTTTCTCGAAAGAGATATTATTTGAAAACGATTTGAATTCCTAAGCGAAATGTATCAGCATTTGCTCGATTATTGAAATTTTGCATATGAAGATTTTGTCTCTCCATCATTAGTTAGATTCTGACACATTCTCCACTTTGTAATATTTTAACATTTACGTTTATATCAAAATCTCGAAATTTATCGGTTTTTTCACTGTGAATCGGAATTATAATGTCGGGTTCTGTGATATCACATATTTGGGTCAAGGCCTCTTCGGTAGCATGACCACTTGTATGCAAATATTTATAAAGCAGTTTTCCATTATCGTCTTGGGGGATTAATTCATGTAGTCTATTGTCTTGATTTTTTCCTTCCAGATATCCTTTCCACATAGAATATATTACTGTTTGATTATTCTTGAAAGTAGGGCTGCCAAGGAATTTCTTTGAGAATTTGTTATTACGGATAAGCATACAAAATCCATTGCTTCTCATATCATTATAATGTTTTTTTCCATCAAAGCTGACACAATCAGTGAAGTCATAGTGTCCATCATTTTCACCACTTGTATTAGCAACAATATCAAGGACTTTTTTCTGATATTCATCTACCACGAACAGTTTATCTCCGACAGCTTCATTTGCATTATAGAATGCGGCGATCCGGTCGATATTTGTGGAACTGCACATGATAAAAACATACTTATGATCTTTGATAATATCAATCGCTTTTGCCTGAAGTGACTCTTCGGTCATAACGGATTCAGAATTTCTTGAAAGCATGGTTCCTTCGACTATACTTGAATTGACTTTGCCAATTTTATCTTCGATGTAATGGAGTGAACTTTTTCCGACTCTGCCATGA
>JAVBUX010000212.1:0-5747 GCA_031554915.1 Bacteroidales bacterium
ACTCTATTTTTACTAAAAATTACCCAATATGAGAACTCTTAAAATCATGCTCTTGTGCCTTCCTCTACTGTTAGGCGCATGTAAGGGCAAAACAACAGACAGCTCAGTCTCTGACGAAAAAACGGTAATAGATCCTCAAACAGACAATAGTCGCCGGTCACCGAATGCTCCTAAAACCATGGAAGAATTATTAGCAAACTTTACTGGTACTTTTACAGGAGTATTACCGTGTGCTGATTGTGGAGGTATATTAACCACTCTGACATTGAATGAAGACGGAACTTATGTTCTTGAAACAGAATACCAGGGTAAAGATGATAATAATAAATTCACAGATCAGGGAAAGTGGACCCCATCGGAAGATCTTGCATTTGTTGAATTAGGATATGATAAAAAAGATCAAGATTCTCCTGTTTATTATGCTTTGATAGATAAAAGCACGCTTGAAAAGCTGGATATTAATGCAAAACCTATAGTTTCTGAGATGAATTACAAATTAAAAAGAAAGTGATTTATCTGATAGGATGTAGCACTTATACTAAAACTCAATTTTATAGCTGATATTTGGGATGATCGTTGCCTCCCTGTTTTCTTCTACCGTATTTGTTTTCAAATTATAACGATGACCGTAGTATTCTTTATATCCTGTGGCATTCAGCATTTTAATGGCAAATTCATGCGATAAATGTTTTTTATTGATTTTGTAACTAACCGTGAAATGTCCTAAAAATGAAGGGGATAACCATTCTTCAAAAGCATTATTTTCATCATAAATAGCATCGTGACAGATGGATGAAGCGACATAATCGACAGGAGAGAACCGTTCTCCACCCTGGTAGGTTAAGCGGACATTGGCATTGAAAATATTTTGTTTGCTTTTGCCAACCATCCATTCTCTTCCCAGAAGAAAATTAAATATATAATTCCGGTTGTAACGGGTATTATACCAGACTCCGTCTCCACCTTTGAATTGGGAATCAAACAAAGAACCTGTCAGCATGAAATAATAACCACGCGACATGAATTTCTCAAAAGTGAGGTCGATCCCATAATTCAGACCTTTTCCTTCATTTTTCAAAGGTTCATGAATAAACCAGTCATCCTGTAAATTGATGAAAGAAAAAGAACTATCGGCAATCACCGGAACATCATACAATTGCTGGATATAAGGCTCTGCCCGAAAATGAAAATCATTTCCAATGTTCCAATCGTATGAAAGAACCAGATGTTGTGAACGGGTAAATCCAAGATCTTTGTTGAGATATTCACCTGTTTCAGAGCGAATAAAGTAATAGTTCAACATTTCCAGGCGACTATGTAATCCGTACGATAAACTCCATGAATGAGCTGGCTGGAACTGCCACTTAACCCCTACCCTCGGTTCTACGATGTAACTTCCGTTCAGCGTAAACACTTGTCCTACAAGACCGGCATTCAACGTCCACTGATCCGACAGATTTATCGACGAATTACTGAAAGCCGTAAGTAATCCGCTGAAGCCGTTTTCTTTGGTTACCAATTCTAAAAGATTACCTGGAGTTTCGGTATTTTCCAAGATCATATCATACATTAAGCCCGTTAATTGCACACCGGTCTTATTGTTATGTTTAGCGCTGAATTTCTTATTGATATAAGAAGAAAGGACAAAGTTCCAGTTAGTCTTTTGAACGATATTTTTCGGTTGGAGTTGAATCTGCTCATCCATGCGTTCAGTATGCATATCCAAACCACTGACGGTTGCTGCCAGAGTTGTTTTCAGAAAAGCGTCATTTTTCAACATGATCTTATGACTTAATCCAACGGCACCCATATATTGCTTAACATCCTGATCTTCCATATCCTGCAAATATTCCCATTTGGATTTATCTATTTCGGCAGTCTGTCCGGAACGGTCTATCAATCCGATACCCCAAAGAGAGAACGTTCCTGAGTTCTTTGTTGGAAAATTCAATTTGAAAGAAAGATCCTGATACTTTGTTCCGTCGGCATCATCCGGCATGAGCGGACTTAACAATGATAACGTTGAGTAACGATAATTGAATAAGTAAGAAGCGTTTCCGTCTTTCTTAAAAGGTCCTTCCGAAGCCACATCGATACCGATTAATCCCAACTGAACCGTATTTTCCATTTTCCGGTTGCTTCCGTTACGTAATTTGATATCGAATACTCCGGATAAGGCATTTCCGTATTCCGCAGGAAAGGCTCCGGTAAAAAAATCCGAATTACCTAATACCTGGCTACTTAGGGCCGTCAATCCGCCGCCTCCGAATGTGGTCACTTCTGCAAAGTGGTTCGGATTAGGGATTTCCACATCTTCCAATCGCCACTGGAGAAATTTTGGAGCATTCCCACGTACTACAATACCATTATTTCCCATGTTACTCCCTACTCCGGCAAATGAAGATGCCAAACGCGCCGGATCGTCAAAACCTCCCGCATATCTTTTAGCCTCTTCCACACTCAACATACGAGCACTTCCCAGAGCCATTTTATTCATAGGTTCTGTTTTATCAATAGTCGGTTTAACCACAACTTCCGAAAGCTCGTTGATATTTTCTTTCAGAGGAATTTCCAGAAAAACTTCTTTTGAAGAGGTCAACAGCACTTCTTTAATGATTGTCGGTTCATATCCCACATAAGTAACTTCAACATCATATCTTCCGACAGGCACACTGGAAATCGAAAAATTCCCTTTTGTGTCAGTAGAAGTTACCAACGAAGGATTAGTATGAAGTAATGTAACCGTTGCATACATTAATGGTTCATCGGATGCTCCATCGCGGACAACACCTCTGATCAACTGGGTTTGAGAGAAAGTAGAAAGACAAATTACGCTGAGTAATAATAGAAAAATAGATCGTTTCATATTTAAATTATATTTTTGTGCAAAATAACGGACATAAAGACAATATGGCAATACTGATTAATCAGTATATTATCATTACTGAATGAAAAACAATCAACTGAAATATAGTCTTCCCCTTATTTGTATCACGGTATTCATCGATGTTGTAGGATACGGAATGATGTTTCCGGCACTGCCCCGACTAATATCGGAACTCACACACAGCGATACGGGTACTGCTGCCGGTTATGGCGGATGGCTGATCTTTACGTTTGGCCTGGTACAGTTTTTCTTTGCTCCGGTATTAGGAAACCTGGGCGACCGCTTCGGACGGCGTCCGGTATTGCTTCTTTCCCTGTTTCCATTAGCCATCGACGGACTTATGGCTGCGTTTGCTCCTGCGATCGGCTGGTTGTTTGCCGGAAAAATCATCGGTGGAACGATTGGTGGAAGTTTCAGTCTTGCGTCTGCGTACGTGGCGGATATCACCACAAGCGATGAACGCTCGAAATCATTCGGGTTCCTGAATGCGGCTGTCGGTATCGGGTTTATCATTGGGCCTGTCGTAGGAGGTTTGTTGGCCAAACACGGATTACATTTCCCGTTTATAATAGCTTCTGTTTTAAGTCTGATCAATGTTATTTACACGTTCTTTTTTGTCCGGGAATCGTTAACAACCGAAAAATGGCGGGAATTCAAATGGAAACGTTCCAATCCGGTCGGTGTATTCCTGAATTTGAAGAAAATACCGGCTGTAGCAGGATTAATCGTTGCCATTGGATTGTTACAGATCGCAGGAGATACCCTGGAAAGTGTATGGAGTTATTTTTCCATAGAAAAATTTGATTGGAACGAAGAGATCATCGGTTATTCATTGGGATCCTTGGGACTGATGTTTGCTTTAGTTCAGGGAGTTATGTGCCCTATCCTGCTTCCGAAACTCGGCGACAAAAAAAGTATCTACCTCGGACTTATTCTTCAATGTATCACATTTATCCTGATCGCTTTTGTATTTAACGGCTGGATGATCTTCGCATTAACCATACCATTTGCTTTAAGCAGCATCTACGGACCGGCTTTGCAGGGAATTACTTCCAACCGAGTATCCGATACGGAACAAGGCGAATTACAAGGCGGTTTATCAGCATTAAACAATGTAACTTCTATCATCGGACCTCCAATATTAACAGGTATATTTGCCGCTTTTACCGGTGATAATAACCTGTTTTATTTCCCTGGAATGCCATTTATTTTTGCAGCTTGTTTAGTGGTTGTTGCCAGTATATTAGTTCGGAAAATTTAATTACCTTTGCGTGGAATAACAATTTTATGCAAAGAAAATCATCGGACAGATGTATTGAGAGTCAGGAGGCCTTTGAAAGTATTGCACAGATGCTTTCACATCCGGATTATTCTGTGTTGGAGAAACATCGTCTCATACTGAATCAATTAGCACTGATAAATAACTCTTATATAACTGTTTTCGATCATTTTACCTGCGAACATGTCCTAACTTGTTATGGTCCCAATAATATTCTGGGAATTGAAATGCAACTGGACGAAAAAGGTAACAACATTTATTTCCAGCCTCAGATACATCCCAATGATTACGACATTGTTGATAAAGCCGGGATTGCCATGATGGATTTTGCAAAGGTCCTGCCTGATAAAAAGATGATGTTCGATTATAAATTAGTCAATGAACTGAGGGTACAAAATGCGAAAGGCAAATATATCCGGGTAATCGAGCAATTTCAAGTACTTGAAACCGATGCTAACGGAAATCTTTGGCTGGCACTGTCAGTAATGGATATCTCTCCCGATCAACAGGATAAAACGGCAATGTCGCAGGTAATCAATTTCCGTAATGGCGAATTATTTGCTCCTCCGGTGTCGAATAACAGTTTACCGAACTTGAGTTCCCGGGAACTGGAGATCCTGAACATGGTCAAACAAGGTTTCTACAGCAAGGAAATCTCAGATAAACTTTCTATCAGTATCAATACCGTTAACACTCACCGTCAGAATATCCTGACAAAACTCAATGCCAGTAATTCGATGGAAGCTGTTAAATATGCTTCTCACCTGGGATTACTAGCCTAAAAATTACAAAACTATTTGTTTCAATACTTGTTTTATTTGAAATCAATTCAAATAATCATGTTTACATTAGAACAAATTGAAGCAATTCATTCAAAGGTAAAGAGTGGAGCCGATTTTCCGCGTTATATCCAGGAGTTAATCCAATTAGGAATGTTGAATTATACGATTCATGTCGATAATGGTCGTACGGTTTATTCCGGAAAAAATAATTTCAGCATCAGTTCCGGTGGGAAATATTCTTTGCTGGAAGTGGCGTTGAGAGGCGATAAACAGAAATTGGAGTACACATTGAGAATTCATCAGCAGGGATTAACGGATTATCCGACTTTTTGTAAGCAAGCTGCTGAGGCTGGCGTGGAAAAATGGGTCGTGGATATGGAGAAGATGAGTTGTTCGTATTATGACAGGAAGGGAAATTTGTTGGTAATTGAGACAATACCTGATAAATAATTTGTTGAATTATTATTGCAATAATAAAAAACAAGGTTGCATCAAGACAGCCTTGCAGATAAAATATTCTACTCTTTATTTCTTAAAAAACACTCTGCTAAGCACTTGGATTTGTCGCTCTAAAAACGCCTCTTTAGGACATTGCAAGACATTTAATTCCAGTTCGTTATATATCAATTCGTGTGTGAAAATTGAGGTGATTTTTTGCACACGATTTACACACAAACCGATTGTCTTTTCATGTCTTTTTGCGTCCTGTCGTGTTCATCGTATAAAAAGAAAAATCCTGTTAATCTATTGACTAACAGGATTTTTGTCTTTTAATTGAAGTTTCTGTCTTTTGTTGACT
>JAVBUX010000005.1:0-8934 GCA_031554915.1 Bacteroidales bacterium
GGGATTGCCCTGTTGCTGGGATTTCATTTTAATATCAACTTCGATTCGCCTTACAAATCGGCGACCATAACTGAGTTCTGGCGTCGTTGGCATATCTCTCTGTCATCTTGGTTAAGAGATTATCTTTATATTTCATTAGGAGGAAACCGAAAAGGCAAAATCCGGACTTATATCAACCTCATGCTTACCATGCTGCTCGGAGGACTTTGGCATGGAGCCTCTTTACGGTTCGTCTGCTGGGGAGCGCTACATGGCGTATCATTAGCATTACATAAATTAGTGATGAGCATTTTCCCTTTCCTGAAATCGGATGGAAGTCAAATGACACGGATTTCCCGTATTCTTGGTATTCTTTTCACATTCCACCTGGTCTGTTTCGGATGGATATTCTTCAGAGCCAATACTTTCCACTCTGCACTTGAAATGATGAACCAAATTGCGACGTCATTCCATCCGGAATTATTCCTGCAATTAATACAAGGCTATCCCATTGTATTTACTCTGATGGGAATTGGTTTCTTTTTACATTTCACCCCAAAAACATGGGAAGATGCCTGCTTACGCAAAACAATCTCAATGCCATTGTTCTTCAAGGCAGTAGCTTTGGTCATTGTCATTATCGTTGTGATGCAGATAAAATCATCTGATATTCAGCCGTTTATTTATTTTCAGTTTTAAGCTAAAATCCCGATAGGGATATCTTTCGGTAGAAAATTATGTTTGGTATTGCCAAATATTTTCTACCGAAAGATATCCCTATCGGGATTCATTGAGAATTTATTTATAGATTGCTCCATAAGCCGCACAGGCACGATAATCCGAGCCTTCTGCATCTGATCCGAATGCCGACCATGCAGATGGACGGAAAATCTTTTCTTCTTCCACATTGTGCATACAAACCGGAATACGTAAAGCTGATGCTAAACTAATAAGATCCGCTCCAATATGACCATAACTGATAGCGCCGTGATTAGCGCCCCAATAATTCATTACAGAATATACATCTTTGAAATGACCTTCCCCTGTAACCCTGGGCACAAAGAATGTTGTTGGCCATGTTTTATCCGTACGTTTATTGATAATATCAAATACATGATCCGGCATGCGGGCTGTCCAACCCTCAGCAATTTGTAAAACAGGACCAAGACCTTTCACCATATTCAGACGAGACATTGTAATCGGCATCCCTTCTACTGTCAGGAAGTGAGAAGAAAAACCTCCCCCTCTGAAATACTCACAATTAGCAGGAAACCAGGTGGTCGCATCCAACATTTTATCAACCTCTTCGTTGGTAATTTCCCAGAATGGTTTCATTACCGGCTTACCGTCACGAGTCTGTTGACCTGTTCCATCGAGCGTACAAGATCCCGAATTGATCAGGTGGATGGCGCCATCTTTCAGGATTCCATCGGGCTTCCAACCTGTAACTCGTTCAATTGCATCCGGACTCCAATAAGTACGAACATCTGCAAAAATTTGAGAAGTATTGGTCAACAATTGGCCGAACATCATGCTGAGCCCATTGTAATGATCATTCTCGGTAGCCACAGTATAAGGCGCCCGGATACCATTCCAATCAAAAGAAGAATTCAAAATAGCTTCCGAGAAGTCTCCATTCGGAAGAAAATCAGTCCACTGACGTTGTCCCTGGAATCCTCCCACAATAGCATTGTGACCGTTAGATTCTTCAATCTGATCCATTTCTGCCAATTTAGGATTACCAACCATCAGATCGCGCATGATCATCGTCATTTTGACGACAAATTCCCAATCCTGATCTTTTTGTTCCCGAGTCTTTTTCACTCTTTCCGGATTATAATCTTCTCCTTCATTCTTCATGCAATTTTTCTTTGTCCATTCAAGAGCCCTTGCATATTCTTCTTTATCGTAAATGCCTTTTTCTATACGACGAAGAATTTCCGAACAATCGACATATTCAGTACGCATGCCCAAATATTCTTGTAGGAAATCAGCATTGACAATCGAGCCTGCAATACCCATAGACACTGTTCCAATTGCAAGATATGACTTGCCACGCATCAAAGAAACAGCAAGACCTACACGGGCAAAACGAAGCAATTTTTCTCTTACATCTTCCGGAATTGTCGCATCTCCAGCATCCTGGACATCGCGGCCATAAATACCAAACGCAGGTAAACCTTTCTGAGTATGAGCAGCTAGTGCTGCGGCAAGATACACAGCTCCAGGTCTCTCCGTTCCGTTAAAACCCCAGATCGCTTTCGGGATTAGCGGATTCATATCTATAGTTTCGGAGCCATAACACCAACAAGGAGTTACCGAAAGACTCAAACCTACATTTTCTCTTTCAAATTTAGCAGCACAATCAGCAGCTTCTTTTACACCTCCGATACAAGTATCTGCTATAACACATTGGACAGGAGCTCCATCAGGATATTTCAACGTTTCCGAATATAATTTAGCTACACTTCTAGCGAGGTTCATAGTAGTATCTTCCAGTGATTCTCGTACACCGTGACGACGACCGTCAATAACCGGACGAATTCCGATTTTTGGATAATTGTTGTTCATAGGGTATATAATTTAAGTTAAATTAAGAAAATATTTTTCAAACCTCAAAGTTAGCTTTTTTTAATTGCATTTTTCGCCATTTTTTCTTAAAAAACTTATATCGCAAAAGAAAATAAATCAAAAATGAGATGTCAGAGCCGATATAAAGCGCTCTAGATGAGTCTGTTCCATGATACTCAAAACCGCATGTATTTTGAGTCTTTGATTGCCTTATATATACTTTTTATCAAGTACCAAAACAAAGCTATGATGAGAATCCCCGGAGCAAAAAACCAGTCCTGTTTGAAAACAAGACCTACGAGCAACGTAATACCGGTAAGAACCAGCGAACCAATCAGAAATATTAAAACGGAGGTTAAAGATTCTCTTATAACATACTGAACTCTTTTCATCTTCATATCTTTTATTTTTATGCCCTTGTGGGGAGTTTATACTCATTATTCGCACAATCTGTTTTTGATTTTAAATCGCTAATATCAGAAACAAAAGTACAGAGTATTTAACTACACGTCAACCACCCAAAAGGGTAGTTTTTCAAGATAATCGATAAATTTACTTTTGTTTATTTCTGGGATGGTGCTCAAGAATCTCACTACGGAGAAAATCACGATCAGTATGTGTATATATTTCCGTTGTTGTAATTTTTTCATGCCCCAGCATCTGTTGAATAGCTCTCAGATTTGCTCCTCCTTCCAACAAATGTGTTGCAAATGAATGTCTAAAAGTGTGAGGACTTACTGTTTTCTTCACCCCTGCCAATATCGTATATTCTTTAATTATATGAAAAATCATAATTCTTGATAAAGATGTTCCTCTTCTACTCAAGAATAAAATATCCTCAAAGCTTTTTTTTACTTTGATCAAATTTCTGTCAATCAAATAATTATTAATTTCCCTGACAGCAACCGGAGATATCGGAACCAGACGTTGTTTACCTCCTTTTCCCTCAACTTTGATAAAACCCTCTTCAAGATATAAATCGGAAAAACGAAGAGAGGTCAGTTCTGAAACTCTCAAACCACAACTATATAGCGTTTCCAGAATAGCCCGGTTGCGCTGACCTTCCGGTTGGGATAAATCAATGCTACCGATGATCCTGTTTATTTCATCTATAGTCAAAAACTCCGGTAACTTCAATCCTATTTTGGGAGCTTCCAACAACTCTGTCGGATCCTGTAATACGATTTCTTCCAGTGATAAAAATCGATAAAATGATTTGATTCCGGAAATGATCCTGGCCTGAGAACGGCTATTGATACCCATTTCATGCAATTCAATAAGAAATTCCTGCAAATCTTCCAGGACAACTTCTTCTGGCTTTTTGGGTATTAATGATATAAAATTCAACAATTTAGACAGATCATCCATATAGGCTGCTATTGAGTTTTTCGACAAAGATTTCTCAAGCAACAAATGAGAATGATACGACTTTACAAGTGAGTTATCTAATAGATTTGCCATAACTTTTATTGATTTTCAAGTACGAAATTAATAAAGTTTCGCAACATAAGATAAAATGTATTATTTTTGTAGATTAATCAGTAATAGGTTTATGCAAATTCAAATTATTAACGGACCGAATCTCAACCTTTTAGGAATCCGAGAACCTGAAATTTACGGAGTATCCTCTTTTCTGGACTATTTCGATGAACTAAGTAATAGATACCCTGACGTTACATTTTCTTATTTTCAATCCAACATAGAGGGGGAAATTATTGATAAAATACAAGAATATGGGTTTAATTCCGATGGAATCATCCTGAATGCAGGTGCATATACCCATACTTCGATTGCTATCCATGATGCAATTAAATCGATAGAAACGCCTGTCATTGAAGTACATATCTCCAATGTTCACGCACGAGAATCTTTCAGACATCATTCTCTGTTGGCTGCTGCCTGCAAAGGTGTTATTGCCGGATTCGGATTAGACTCATACAGATTAGCTGTAGAAGCATTTTTAAATGAAATAAACTAAATATTATATGTTAAAAGATACCAAAATAGTAGCAACAATTTCGGACAAACGCTGTGATGTACCATTTATCGCCAGTCTGTTTGAGGAAGGAATGAATGTGGTCAGAATGAATTCTGCCCACCTCGATAAAGAAGGTTTTGAACGCATCATCAATAATGTCCGTCAGGTTTCAAACCGAATCGGAATACTAATGGATACAAAAGGACCGGAAGTTCGCACTACAACTTCAGAAGGACCGATTTCCTTTGTCACCGGAGATACCAGTATGCTGAAAGGAGATGTAAATGGCATTACAACAAAAGAATGTATCTACGTCAACTATAAAGGTTTCGCCGGAGAAATCAAGCTGGGCGACATGATTCTTATCGACGATGGAGATCTCGAATTGAAAGTGATTGACAAAAAAAATGACTATCTGGTTGTTGAAGCTTTAAACGATGCTCCTCTGGGTAGCCGTAAAAGTGTAAATGTACCGGGAGTACGAATCAATCTTCCGTCTTTGACAGAAAAAGACATCCAAAATATCAAGTATGCTATTGAAATGGATATCGATTTCATTGCCCACTCTTTCGTTCGCTCCAAACAGGATGTTTTGGATATTCAACGTATTTTAGATGAAAACCACAGTTCAATTAAGATCATTGCTAAAATTGAAAATCAGGAAGGAGTTGACAATATCGATGAAATTCTCGAAGTAGCTTATGGCATTATGGTAGCACGTGGAGACCTCGGTATCGAAGTCGCTCAGGAAAAAATACCGGGATTACAACGTGTCCTGATCCGTAAATGTGTAGCTGCAAAGAAACCCGTCATTGTGGCAACACAGATGCTACACTCAATGATAAACAACCCACGTCCTACCCGTGCTGAAGTAACAGACATTGCCAATGCAATCTACTATCGCACTGATGCTCTGATGCTTAGTGGAGAAACTGCTTATGGGAAATATCCGGTCGAAGCCGTTCGTACCATGGCCAGAGTTGCCTGTGAAGCTGAAAAAACAAAACTAGCTGAAAATGATATCCGTGTACCTATGCCGAATGATGACCTGGATGTCACTTCGTTTCTGGCTAAACAAGCTGTAAAAACATCTTCAAAATTGCATGTAAAAGCAATTGTTACTGATAGTTTTACCGGAAGAACAGCACGTTACCTGGCTGCATTCCGCGGAAAATCTCCGGTATTCGCAATCTGTTACAACGAAAAAACAACTCGCGAATTAGCTCTTTCGTATGGAGTCTGGGCGGAATATCAGGAAGAAAAATCGAATACAAAGGAATATTTCCTGATAGCTCTCGGAAAATTGTTAAAGAAGGGAATGGTCAACAGAAACGACATGGTAGCTTACCTGAGCGGTAGTTTTGGTGAAGGAGGAGGAACATCATTCCTTGAAATCAATAACGTTGGTAAAATAATGGACGGTAACAAACACTTTGCGCCACCGATCTTTAGATGAATTTAGAAGAATATATATTATGCCATATCGATGACGAAGGAGAACAACTAACCCGCCTAAACCGGGATGCTCACGTAAATCTTCTTCGTCCCCGAATGTTATCAGGACACCTGCAAGGACGTATGCTCAAACTGTTTTGCCGCATGTTATCCCCAAAACGAATCCTGGAAATCGGAACATATACCGGATATGCTACGTTATGTATGGCAGAAGCTTTACCGGAAGATGGAACAATCGACACCATCGAAATAAATGATGAACTGGAAGATTTCATTGTGAAGCAATTCAACCAATCGCCGGATAAAAATAAAATTCGACTGCACATTGGAGATGCAACTGAAATCATTCCATCGCTGAATGAAATGTACGATCTGGTCTTTATTGATGGCGATAAACGAGAATACAGCACTTATTACGATTTGGTTTTTGATAAAATCCGCCCGGGAGGTATGATCATTGCAGACAACACTCTCTGGGATGGAAAAGTCGTGGAAGAAGTTGTTTACAACGATAAACAAACGATTGGCATATTAGATTTCAATGATAAAATAAAAGCCGATGACCGTATCGAAAAGGTAATTATTCCGGTGCGAGATGGCCTAACTCTGATTTATAAGAAAAATGGAAAGTAAAAGATTACAAAAAATAGAACGACTGATACAGAAAGACTTGGGCGAAATATTTTTGCTGCAAACAAAAGCGATGCCCGGGGTATTGGTCTCCGTCACAAAAGTTCGTGTAAGCCCGGATCTCGGACTTGCAAAAGGATATCTAAGCGTATTTCCTTCTGAAAAAGGGAAAGAGATCCTCGAGGCCATCAACCAGAATAAAAAAGCAATCCGATTCGAAATGGGACGGTTACAAAAAAATCAACTTCGCAAAATTCCCGAACTGGCTTTCTTCCTGGACGATTCTCTGGATTATCTTGAAAACATAGACAACCTGTTGAACCAAACAAAATAAATTTGAATCTTTCGCTATATATTGCCAAGCGGTATCTCTTTTCCAAAAAATCGCATAATGCCGTAAATATCATTTCCATGATATCGATGGCCGGTGTGTGTGTCGCCACAACTGCCATGATATGTGCAATGTCTGTCTTTGACGGATTTCAGGGACTTCTTGGCGGACTCCTCTCTAAATTTGATCCCGAAATAAAAATTGTTGCCAAAGAGGGAAAAACATTTAACCCTCAAACAAAAGAATTTCAGGAAATAAAAAATATGGATGGCATTGCTGTTTTTACTGAAGTGCTGGAAGATAACGCCATGTTGCAATACAGAGGGCGACAAGTATTTACCTCGCTGATGGGCGTTTCTGATACTTTCTCTCAATTGGTGGATATTGATAGTATTTTATTTGACGGGGAATTCAAATTACAGGACGAGATCAATAATTTTGGCACCATCGGTGTTGACCTGGCCATGAAAACAGGGGTCGGAGCTGGATTTGCCTACCCACTGGACGTGTATGCAATCAAAAGAAAGGAAAAAGTGAATCTCGCAAATCCTGCATCCTCATTCTCATCTGATCATATATATATCACCGGGGTTTTCCGGACCAATCAGGAAATATATGATAGCCAAAAACTAATTGTACCGATTGAATTAACAAGAAAACTGTTTGATTATGAAACGGAGGTCAGCTCAATAGCACTCCGGTTAAAAGATACCAAGCAGACCGACCAAATTCAATCGAAAATTCAAAAGATACTTGGAGATAAATATAAAGTCCAAAATCGCTATCAACAGCAGGAGACAACTTTCCAAATGATGAAAATTGAAAAATGGACAACATTCCTGATCTTATCGTTCATCTGCCTGATTGCTGTTTTTAATGTTGTAAGTTCACTTTCTATGCTGATCGTTGAAAAGAAAGATGATATTTTCATCCTCCGAAATATGGGCGCTGACAACAAACTAATCGCCCGAATATTTCTTTTTGAAGGATGGATGATATCAATTATCGGAGCTATCCTGGGAATTATCCTGGGATTGTTATTCTGTTTTCTACAACAAAAATTCGGATTCATCAAACTCGGTAGTGGCGAAGGAATTGCAGTCGTGGATGCATACCCTGTCGTTGTTGTTTTCAGCGATGTCTGTTTTGTTTTTATTACCGTCCTGACTATAGGACTATTAGCTGCACTTTATCCGGCCAGACACTTATCTAACCAGTGGTTGAAAGAATAAGAAATGTAACATCAGTTAAATTCTCAAAATTATGGAAAATAAATTCATGGAACTCGAAGAAAAAATCGTAAAGATGTTGAAAACAGTTTACGATCCGGAAATCCCAGTAAATGTATATGATCTGGGACTTATCTATGATGTGGACATCGATGACGATAAAAATGTCGCGATTACCATGACTCTAACTGCTCCGGGATGCCCTGTCGCCGATTTCATAGTGGAAGATGTTCAGATGAGAGTTCAATCGGTAGAAGGTGTCAAATGTGTAGAAGTCAACCTTGTTTTTGAACCTATGTGGCACAAAGATATGATGAGTGAAGAAGCAAAACTTGAGTTAGGTTTTCTTTGATCCCTGCGAATGAATCATGAAATTGGAAGATACGAAAAAAATATACTTCGCCTCTGACATGCATTTGGGATCTGATGTGTTTGAAAATCCGTTAGTTGTTGAAAAACGTTTTGTCTGTTGGCTCAACAGTATTAAAAATGATGCACAGGCCTTGTATTTATTAGGGGATATTTTTGATTTCTGGTATGAATACAAATACGTCGTTCCCAGAGGCTTTACTCGCTTCTTAGGAAAAATATCTGAAATGACAGATTCCGGCATTGAAGTTCATTTCTTCATTGGGAACCATGACATCTGGGTATATGATTACCTACCCCGGGAAACCGGAGTTATAGTACACAAAGCCCCTATTGTACAAGAAATAAACGGAAAAATATTCTTCCTGGCTCATGGCGATGGTCTCGGTGAT
>JAVBUX010000275.1:0-2856 GCA_031554915.1 Bacteroidales bacterium
GCAAATGATAAAAATAACTCTGGATGAATTCTGTAACCATTGGGTAAAATCGAAATATGAACGTTCGATTGTCAGCCGATTTGAAAAGAATGTGTTTGACTTTGCAACCATAGCAGGAAATTATTCCAAACGCTTTTTTGTTACCTCTTTTGCAACAGGCGGATTTTATGGTACTGGAAGCAAGTGGCAATCTCGGGAGTCCAAATGGGGAAAGAAATTTACTCATCCCGTTTTGAATGATACGGGAACACTTAAAAATTCAATCAAAGGGGAAGCTGCTTCCACCAACAAAAACGGCTGGCGAGAGAATCGAACCAAGATTTTCAAAAAAGGAGCCAAGTACGATATCTGGACAACAGAAGTAAGTGTCCCTCAAAAAGGAAAACGCGGACGAAGCGGACGCTACGGGAGGTATGCTGCCGTTCATAACTCAGACCCTCGATTGACCAATTTTACCGTCAACCAGTATTCATCCAGAAAACCCGTTCAGCGGCAGTTTATCGGGTTTAACAAACGGTTGGATTATGACATAACCAAGTTTTATCCCCTTATTTTCAAAGGATTTCCGCATGATACGAGATAAAAAACAGATTGTTAAAAACGAAAACGATACTTCCGAAATCAAAAACCTGGTTACGGAAAATAATACCGAACCTGTTCCAGAAGCAGTTTCGGAGAACCCATTTATTGAAATGTACAATGCAGCGAAGAGGGCAATACAAACAATCAAAGTAAATCCATCCGATAAAGAAAGTGAACCGTTTTTTAGAACGGTAATGATTGATAACGGGCAGTTTGCGCGTATCATTCGGGAAGAAAATACCGAAACCGAAATTGCTTTTCCTGCCATATTCATTCACTTTATCAATGTTCGTTATCTGGTACAACAACAACGTATCGGACAAGGTCGGGCAACAATGCGGGTCCGTTTTATCCTCAATACGCTTAATAACCAAGACCCCGACAGAGAATGCGACCCGTTTATTGTTTTTCAACAACTCAACACTGCTATTCAGGATGCCAAATCTTATGAATCTGCCTTGAATGAACGTTGTAATCTGACTTATTTCGACATGCCGCAGACAACCAACATGTTGCAGGCTTACTGGATTGACTATGAAGTTTGGTTTCGTGAAACTTCATCCTGGAAATATCGCAATTGGGTGGAACGCTATGTTGTCATGCCGCCATTTACCAATCACTCCGATGCTACCGAACATGATACGGAGAATCACGGCAACCACTTGAACCCAACCGACAGGGATGCAATCGGCATAACTAATTTTACAAGTGATGAAGATATTGATGAAATAACTTAAAGCGTTACTGTATTTCATTCAATAATATTGAAGAAGCTTCAGGATTTGAATCTATTAGTATCTTATATTCAGACTTTAGTCTGTAAAAATTATTAATATTATCGCATATGTTAAAAAAGAAATTCTTACAAAATCTAAACATTAATTTTTCTTGAATAAAATTCAATATTTTGTCAATTGTAAAATAGCACAATAGAGAAACTATGATTGAAACTAATAGTGCATTTTCAAAAAAAGATTCCAATTTTAACCCTATATGGTAAGATAGAAAAACTCCAGCAAAAAAGACAATCACTTTAATACTGATAGCAAATATTTTGAGCCATTTATACATGGATTTTTTACGTGTTAGTATTTTGAGTGTTTGCTCTTGAAATGAACGTAGGTTTCCAATAAAGTTCGATAAATCTAAAAGCTTTTCTGCTTTTGAATAATTGAGTCCTAAATTTTGAGGCACTTCAAGTTCTTTTACTTTTTCATGAGGCAATCCATTCTTTGCTTTTTCCAAATTGGCCAAAGCTTCGGAAAAATAATTATTTACCAGTTGATCTCGTTGTAGTATTTTTTCAAGTCCATCTTGTGCTGTACTTATTACATTATCAAAGTATTTATTTATATATTCATTTGTTTCATCTAATTGCTTTTGAGGATAAAACATCTCAACTGTTTTATCAGATAAAACTTTTAATTTTTTAAATATATAATCTGAATTCACACATCCTTCGTTCAATAATTCTTGTGTTTCAGATAAAGATTTTCTGACCTCAAATAATGCTTCGATTTCTTTTTGTTTTTCAAGTTCAATCATATCCAAAAATATTATTCCGTTAGATTAAGTTCACAAATATACATTTTGTTTTCATACTTCTAATCAGTATTACTTGAAGCTATTAATACCTCTTTCTTAAAAACATTCCTTTTCGACTTCCCCTATTCTTGAAAAAGTCAATTCAAATGAATACAGATAATTTCAAGAACATTGTCGGGGAATACAAACAGGGAGAAATAGCAACCATCCGCTTATTTGAAAAAATCACGGAAGAATCTGCCAACCGCTTTGTATCCGAATTCGACTTCCTCGAAAATTGCATCCGACCTTCCCTTATCCGTGTACTGATTAACTCCGAAGGCGGCTCGGTCATGCACGGGATGACTATTTATTCCGCTATTCAAAATTCCACTGTACCGACCGAATGTATTATTGAAGGAATGGCTGCTTCGATGGCTTCCATCGTTTGGGCTGCGGGAGAAAAATTCCTGATGCGGGATTACTCCATTCTGATGATTCATAATCCTTTCTTACCCGAAGCCGACGGTTCCGATTCCGATATGGTTTTGGCTTTCAAAAATCAAATTACAACCATTTATCGTAAACGCTTCGGACTTAAAAAAGAAGAAATCGTTGCCATTATGGAAGGTGATGCGGGAAAAGATGGTACTTATTTCGATGCTAAATCTGCCGTCAAGGCGGGAATCATTCCGCAAGAAAATGTTCTTCGAACTTCCAAACTGCTCTGCGACAAGGTAAAAAACGAGC
>JAVBUX010000056.1:0-5389 GCA_031554915.1 Bacteroidales bacterium
TTAAGAGTTTTTTTTCTGTGATTTCAAAGACCGGCAAAGATAGTTTACAGCTGATTTGCCGGTCTCCTTTTCTTCATAATTTTTTTTTATATTTAATGATACATTCTTTCTATTTATTTTTTTATTAACTTTATCATTTCAAAACACACATTTCAAATGAAATCCCTTGAGAATCGCAACATTAAGTATTTCAACATCAGCAATCTCGATGAAGCTTGGGGCATTGTTGTTACAACTGTCGGACATCAGTTGATTCCTCCAAATAGTTTGTACCCTCAATCTCAACATCCTAAATCTCATATATTTAACCCTAACAATGGGCGTATATTAAAAGAATACCAATTGATCTACATTTCAAAAGGAGGTGGATATTTCGAATCCAAATCCTGCAAAAGGCAACATATCGAAGCCGGAACAATGATATTACTTTTTCCTAATGAATGGCACACATACGAACCGGACAAAAATTCGGGTTGGTTCGAATACTGGGTCGGATTCAGAGGTGTACACATCGACAAAAGGGTTCAAAATGGTTTTTTCACTCCAAAATCTCCAATATTTCATTTAGGATTCAGTTCTACGATCATCAGCCTGTATGAAGACATTGTAAACTACGCTTTGGAAGAAAAAGCCGGGTATCAACAAATCATTTCAAGTATCGTATTATATATTCTTGGTTTTCTTTACTACAAGAATAAAAATTTAGAGTTTAACGATTCCTTTGCTGTCAACAAAATTGACGATGCAAGAAGCATCATGAAGCAAGAAATCGAGAACAACATCTCTCCTGAAGAAATTGCAGAAAAACTGGGTGTCAGTTATTCCTGGTTCAGGAAAATGTTCAAACAGTATGTTGATGTTTCTCCGGCGCAATACCAACTAAACCTGAAATTTCTTCGTTCAAAAGAACTCTTGGATACAACAGATTTGACCATTAGTGAAATTGCTTTTAAATTAAACTTCGAAACAACGAGCCAGTTCTCAACATTCTTTCGCAAAAAAGAGGGTACCCCTCCTCTTCAATACAGAAGAGAGGGACGGGACTTCAAGAGATAACAGTTATTGGAATATCCAATAGGAATGCATATTTTTTCAATACGCTTACCACATGCCCTGTACCAATCGAACAATGATGTGAAGGACCTGCCTTACTCCATCTTTCAACAAATTCTTTAGCCGAAACCGGGAACTTATATCGACTATTCAAGTTTCCGATATTCAGTATCGGTCCCGGAACAGATTCTCCTTCTGCGGCCAACAAAGATAAACCATCGTTACCTTCTACGACCGACAACAAGGTTACAGGACCATGTTTTACCGTCATTTGAATAGATAATCCTTTCCCTGGTTTGCCGTGATACACCGGCAGAGGAACTAGATTGACCTTACCTTCTGCAATGATAAAATGCGCAGGACCATCGTGCCCCAACATTACGATATCATCATTAAAATCCATGGCATAAAATTCGGAAAAACATCCTCCGATACCCATCAATGCCATAATTTTCATTGCCTGAACGTTTTTCACTTCGTATTCTCCGGCAATAGGGATGTTTTTTCCGGTCAAAAGAGTATTTCCTGCAATTACGGATGTAATGATATTTTCATATTCATTTCCATTCGCACCGGCATAATAATACGCCATTGAACCAAGTTTATGCTCTTCAATCAACTTATCCAATGCCACGGAAGTTTGCGCTGCTCTTTTAATCTCATATTCCGAGCAGGCTGGATCGATCACAAAACTTTTGCCGAATTCATCTATTTTTTGTTCTATTTCTTTTTCAGAAACAGCCTGTCTGAGAGTTGCTAACTCACACATTTCCAGAACTTCAACATGTGTTCCAAATACAGAACTTTGTAAAGTCAGATCGGAATAGACATCAATCATACCGCCATAGTAGTTACCCAACACTCCCATGCGGTTTTTTCTCATTCCGGCTGAAACTTTTGAAGCCAGAATCCATTGTGAAATTTCATCCCATGCTTCCGGATCATCAAGATAACCGGAAACAATATCATATTTCACGGATGCACGATTAAATACCGATGCAAATTCCGGCACAGAACATGCCTGGCAATTAGCCAACCATTCTCCTGTCATTGCTCCCCGGTCGCCCATGCTGTTCAGTTTTGCATAGTCAATAGCTGGTTCCGGTTGCATATTCAACAAGATAACAGGAATGTGTAATTTATTGACAATCGGAAGAATAGTAGAAGAAAGAGCATACGTGGAGATAAATATAAACAGCATTTCCACTTCCTCTCTTTTCATAAGGGAGGATGCATCATTTGCTTTTTCAACATCATCGATCATTCCCGCATCGATAACTTCCACATTATCGAACGATTGCATCTTGTTTTTAATTTTGTTTTGGTAACCAATCAAACGGTCAAGAAGACCGTCGAACTGCCCCCAGTAGGTGTTCAATCCTACTCCTAATAATCCTACTTTTACGTTATTCATGTTTTTCATGTTTTTCCAATTTCTTTTTATTTTGAAGTCATGACGGAAAAATCTTCCATCAAACCATAATCCAACAAATCATAATCACATCCGGGAAGTTGTTTTTGGACACCACCCCAACTAAATGGTCCGGCAAATCCCCTATCTTTTCTATAATGAGGTCCCAATAAATTTTTCAAGCTTCCGACAACTCTCACTTCTATCTTATTGTTTCCTTTTTTCAAATAAGGAGATAAGTCAAAATGGTATGGTTCATAAGCAATTATTCCTACTTTAGCTCCATTTACATGTACTTCTGCAAGAGTGCCTTCCCATTTTTTCAATTGGAGAGCATAGTGTAATGAGGTATCATCTATCTCATAATTTTTTGCATAAGAAATGTCCCATGAATAATAAGGCATTCCCTGTTCTTTCCAACTGCCGGTATTTAATTGTTTTACAGGTTCTTTTATGATCCATCCCTGAGGAGCTGATTCCAGAGCAAAATCACCCAGAAGATACACAGAACCGATCTCTGCAAAAATACTCATTGGCTTTATACTGAGTTCAACTGTATTGACTCCCGTCTTAATGTATTGTCCAACAGCATAAACTCCGAAACGACTATCCAGCCAAGATTCGCCATCAATATGAGAAACAGCTTGTCCGTTGATTTTGACACTCCAAAGATTGGGCTGTTCTCCAACTAATCTGATTTTTTGCTTATCAATATTTCCGGCAACAATAAAGTGATATTGTACTCGAATATCTCCGGTTTTGAAAGTATCTTTTTCTACAACCATCTGGCGATACTGGGTTGCCGTATGCCAAGGGTTGACCATACCATAGTTTTTGAACAATCTATTGGTTGCTTCAGCCATATACAGGTTTTTATCGGCATTACCATCGATGATCAGATCGCAGAAGTCTATATTCAGCACATTATCCTGTACCCTCTTCACTTCCAGCGAATTAATTGCTTTAAGTTCCTTTCCTGAAGCGATTACGGGTCTTTGCTTTAAATTATTAACTGTTGTACTCGAACTAAATAATATAAGACTGCCAGCAGGTGGTAGCGTGAAATGAGTTTCTGTATTCTTGCCCTGCACTTTATATTGGTATGCGTACAATTCTCCTGTCATACCATCTATTTCGAATAAACTCTTTCCTTCGATCGAGATGTTCCCTGTTATCGTTTCTGTTAATGATGAATTGACCAAAAACAATAACTCACCATCATTGTATGTTCTTCTGTGATGGTAAAGATTGTTTCCTGTCACATTTGAAAAGCTGATCTGATGTCCTTGAAAAGAATCATTAACGAATTGATTGATAGAATTTTCTGAGTAGATCTTAACATTTGACTGATTCGTTTTGAAAAGATTTTCCAACTCAACATTCTTTTTTCCATCGACTAATGTCGGGGTTGAAAATGCGACTAATTTTCCTCCGGAAGCAACAAATTTTTTCAATAGATTGAATGTTGCTGCATTGAGATTTTCCATCATCGGAGGGATTACCACTGTCTTATAGGCTCTTTTTCCGACAACAAACAAATTGTTTTTATTAGAACCATGGTCTTTAATGATATTTTCCGAACCCAAGTCGTATTCAAGTTGGTTTTTTTCTAGTTTCGTTACAAAATTCTGGAAATTCTGACCGACAGACATAAATTCCGGATTACTTTTCACATGAGAAAAATACAGCCAAACTGTTGTAGTCGGTTCAAGAATGAGAATGTCATTTTTTTGCTCACCCTGACTTAACAACAGAGACAATCTTCCAAAATAATCATTCTGAGTTTTATAACTTGAAAACCAAGGAGATATCGAGGTAAAAACAGGTGGGTAATCGAACTTACGGGTCCCGACAATTGTCATGTGGGCCAAATGTTGATTCATGAAATTAACACCCAACACATACTCCCAATCGCCTAATCTTTTGAAATCTTTAAAGGTAACATCCCATCCTCCAGCGCCGTATGTTTCGCTCAACGTACGAACATAACCCATCTGATTGGCCACACTTCTGACTTCCTTTACCGATCGTACATTACCAAATTGAGCCTGGACACTGGAATCATTGTACTGATTCAACAACATATCGATTGAAGGCATCTGGTGCCATGCATACATTGCCATATTATCTCCTCCATGCGACACATCAGGCCAGCCGTGCTCCCAATAATGCCCTGTCCAAAGCATATTTTTCTTTTCACAATATTGAGACCAGGGTTTTGACCAACGATCGATAAACATCTGAGTCAAAGTCTCCATATAATTATGGCGAACCTGTTTCCAGTTTCCGGATTCTTCACTCAATAACGGTAAAACAGTCTTCAAATCGTATCCCCAACGTTTTTGGAATACATCAAATAAATCCGGAGTCCAACGCATCCCTCCCGGACTAAGAATATTAGGTTCATCGGTAAATATCCCTTTAATTTCTTTCCCCAGTTTCTTCCCAAACGTTTTTTCATAACCCGACATGGTTACCTCCATAAATTTTTGAGTAACACCGGGATACAACAAATCAACGTAGGTAAATATCGCAAACCTGGAATTTTTCGGATAATATGTTTTGGAATATAAATAATACTCTCCTTTTACCTTTTTATATTTACCTAGTTCAGAAGTAATGTCAATAAATTTATCGCCTTCTCTTTTCAAACAAAAATACAAATCTTTGATTTCATCAGGCAGGACATCAACTTTATCATATTTCAAGCCTTGTCCCTGATTATACGAGTCCGGCATTTCTGCAGGCACATGTCCTCCTGCAAAACCACTCGGATAAGAATTTTCGTCATAAATCCAGATATTCAATCCCAACTTTTCCCCTTTCTCTACACTATATTTATACATATCGAACCAATCATCGGAAAGATAATCGGTGATCAGGCCCGGACGAGGATGTACGAATGCACCTCCAAAACCCTGATCT
>JAVBUX010000286.1:0-7615 GCA_031554915.1 Bacteroidales bacterium
CCCTGTAAACTGTAGATGCCTTTCACTACAGAGAATCGTCGTATGCCTAAGTCATCTATTGTCGAATATTTTAAAGCATAAGTGATTATGTCAACATTTAAGAAGTATAGTTCCATAGAGAATACCTATAACAAGGAATTTATGGACAAAATTAAGTCAGAGGGATTGGACTCCCTACAATATGTGGTACAGGAAAAGGTACACGGCGCCAACTGCTGTCTGGTGTCAGACGGGCAAACGGTGTATTTTGCAAAACGCACAGGGTGGGTTGAACCCGGCGAAAGTTTTTATCAATATGAAGAATTGCTCGAAAGGTATAAGGACAAAGTGATTCACCTGTTCTCCGGCATCAAGGAGAAATATGCAGACACGGTCAGCATTGCCATCTATGGTGAGATGTTCGGAGGAAAGTATTCTCATCCGGAGGTGAAAAATGATCCCAAAGTGATGTGCATTCAGAAGGGAGTGTCTTATTCCCCTGATCATGAATTTTACGCATTCGACCTGTTCATCAGGGAGAGGGATAAGGGCAGATACTTTTCTGTTGATGAAGCGAATCTGTTTCTCATGAAGAGTAATTTCCTCTATGCGAGGACATTGTTTAAGGGAACCTTGGATGAATGTCTACAATACCCGAATGCTTTCCAAAGCTATATTGCCGGATGCTTGGGTCTGCCTCCCATTGAAGACAATATCTGTGAAGGCATTGTGATTCGTCCGGTAGAACCGGTTTTCTTCAACAATGGTTCCCGGTTACTGCTAAAGAACAAAAACAGCAAATTTGCTGAAAAGAAATCAGTAAAAAAGCGGCAACCGTCTTTGTTTGTAAAGCCTACATACAGCGAAGAGTTGAATCATCAGCTTGAGATGGTCTACGACTATGTAACTGAAAACAGATTGAACAATGTCATCAGTAAGATTGGTCAGGTTTCAATCCCGAAAGATACCGGTAAGCTGATCGGTTTATTTAGCAAAGATGTGTTGGATGATTATCTGAAGGAGCATTCCTGCAACTATACCCTGTTGGAGAAGAGTGAGCAAAAGATACTGAATCAGCATATCAGCAAGTTAGCGACAAGCCTTATCAAGAAGGTTTTGATGAATCAATAACCCGATTGCCTCTATGTGTAACAGGGGCAATCCTCTAAAACGAACAAAAATGAGTAAGATATATTTTACAGCCGACACCCATTTCTTTCACGCTAACATCGTGAAGCACTGTCCCGGACGACCATACAACGGTAGCGGATCCGATTTGCAGCATGATGAATGGTTGATTGACTTGTGGAACGGCACGATAGATAAGAAGGACATTGTATATATAATAGGTGATTTTGCGTTTGGTAACAAAGAACGGGTCGTTAGACTGCTTGGGAAACTACACGGACAAAAGCATTTGATTGTTGGCAACCATGATGCAAGCAGTATCAAGTTGCCGAACTATTTCGAGAGTGTTCAACAGATTAAAGACCTGCACTTTAATGCAGATAATCATGCTTTCCTGAAAAAAGATTTTGATTTGGCTTTGTGTCATTACCCTCTGCTGTCATGGAGCCGCAAGAACTATGGCGCCTGTATGGTTCACGGACATTGTCATGGACGAATTGATGAACTAAATGCAAAGGCAGGAGAGTTGCGGGTGGACGTCGGTATCGATGGTTTACTTGCACGTGAATGTGGCGGGTTTGTTCCATTGGAAAAACTGTATGAACATTTTTGTAGGATTGCAGGCGATAGCCATTCTTTTGCGAAATATGTGACAGAGAACAGGGAACGGAGTCCGATATAGTTACCGAGTGAACATATAGGGAATTAATATTACATTATAGAATTTTATGGGATTAGGATTAAGACTTATAAATAAAGACATAGACATAAAGAGGATTACCCGGTCTATACGAAAAGAAAAGAGCGATAGAAGATGAAATTAGCGAACTAATAACAGTTCAGGATAATGCTATACTCTCCTCACAGAACATTTCGCATAACCTTGTGCCAATGGCGAAAATGACAGGGCTGTATGATGTTTTGCGGTGTCCGGAAGAGAATGGAATCTATACAGCAAAGCAACTTATTCTTCCCCTCGAACAAGGGATTGCAAGATTAAAGGCTACACCTGATAAGTTCAAAGAGTTAAATCCGGCGAATGGATATGGGAGCTATGATTCTTTGGTTTGTTTTTGCGAAACGATTCTGGATGATTGCTGTAACTATCCAGATGCCGTAATTGAAGCTGATAGATGACAGAGGGTATTCCATTGACGGGATGCCCTCCGCCCTCTCTCTTTCCGACTGTTTGTGTCCAACCCCCGAAAATAAGGAAAGTCTGCTAATTTACTGACTAACAGACTTTTTGTCTTGTATTGGCTTCTCCTGTCTTTTGAGGATTTTACCGTTCCGTGGGCGTTGACGGAACTTATTCAATCAACCAAACCACTGTATAATCAATGCTTTAACTTTTCAGATTTTTTCTTCACACACAGATTGCACACACTTTTTTTGAGGCAAAATAGATAGAAGAAAATCGCTTTAACTTGAAAGCAAAAGTAGCTATTTTTGTGAAATTTGCAAGCGAAATTTGGAAAAAATTGATGCTATTCTTTCGGTTTGTCCCGCTTTCCTTCAATACGTTTTATCTCTTTATCGAAGTCGGATTCAAACAAGCGGTCTTGTACGATACGATATCTCTCAAACTCGCTTTCAGCAAAAGATTTTGCTATTAGTGCGGTAACCTTTCCACTATTTTGTAATATCTCACGGTCGTCGGCTTCTAAAAATCTATCTAAACGTATAGCCCAATCTTCCATCGTCATAGGGATGTGTCTTTTTGCTCGGTCTTCTGCCAAATCTAAGTAAGCATTGACAATGCGCCCTAATGATTCCAATTCGGTTTCAGTCAGATAGTTTTTGGCAATGGAAACATCGGTTTTCACAATTTTACCTTCAGGGGCTTTCTCCCACGAAGTTAAACCCATGTGTTCTTTTTTGGCATTGGCTCTCGATATAATAAGTTCGGCAGCAGTATGACCATGAACGGCATAATGGAGTTTGTTTTGAACCTTGGCGAAAAATTCTTTTGTGGTTACTGCATCCTTGTTGTAATCCATTGCCGTAGCGTAAATATCCGTTATTTTCTGGTAAAAACGGCGTTCGCTCAATCGAATTTCACGGATTTCGGCAAGTAGATGTTCAAAATAATCTTCATTGAGAAATGAACCGTTTTCCATTCGCTTTTTATCAATGATATAACCCCGTATAGCGTAATCACGCAAAACAGAAGTCGCCCATTGGCGAAATTGTGTTGCCCTTTGAGAATTGACACGATAACCGACTGAAATTATGGCATCAAGATTGTAAAAATTTGTTTGATATATTTTCTCATCAGCGGCAGTGTGTGCAAAATTTGCACATACTGATTCCTCTTGCAATTCATTTGATTCAAATATATTTTTCAAGTGCTTGGTTATGACCGTTCTGTCAACACCAAAGAGTTCGGAAATTGCCTTTTGTGTCAGCCAAACAGTTTCATCTTGCACCCTTACTTCAATAGAGTTCTCCCCAGATTGTGAAGTGAATACCAAAAATTCTGCGGTGCTATTACGGATTTGAAGTTTCTTTTTTTTAGTCATCGTTTCAAAAATCAAGTTTCATTTGAAGTTTATCTATTTCTTGTCTTTGCCTATATCTTTTTCCTTCTGGTGTTTCTATTGGTTTATCGTTTTCAAAATATTCATTTACTTGCACAATATTGTAACTTAATATTTTTTCATCACCTTTATTATCCATTTTTCTTTCAATTTCAAGAAAACAATTTATAGAAGACCCATTCTTAAACTCAATATTCCCTGTCTGTACAAGTGTTTTGAATTCATTTGATTTCATGTTGAAGGATAAAATTTCACCTTTATAAATACCCCTCCACTTGTAATCTCCTTTTTTAAGAACAGGAGAAATAATTTCTATTATTGCGTTTTCGTCTTGGATGGGCGCTAAAGCATCTGATACAATTATGTATTCTTTAAATTCATTTCTATAAATGGTTGATTCAATTGAAATTGGTTTTTTGTTTTCATTTTCTATTACTATTGATATCTGTTCTACATTATCATATTTTTCCAATACTTCATAGAAATTAGATTTTCTTTTTGCAATATTATTATTGTCTGATAATTGGGCCGCTTTCAACTCTGCATCTAATTTCAAATTTTTAATTTCTTCAATTAATTTTTCTTCTTCCAATTTTTTTATTTTCTTATCTTCAAAAATTTTTTCAATTAACTGTTTTGTTATTTCCGATAAAGCTGTGGTTATTGGCGTTGTTATAACTCCAACTGCAAGAGTAAGAACTATAGTTGAAGTTATTACAGCCTTTTTATTCTCTACATTATATACTAATTTAAACCATCTTCGTAACCCTCCTTCTCCCAAAGGTTCTGTTTCGATAGTAATTTCTAAGTTGAAAACACGGGCAATATCATCTATTATATGCAAAAATTCGCAATCGCATTTGTTTTGAACAAATGCATCCATCGAATGAGTTTGGTTTTTAAGCCAATAATGTAGCTCAACCGTGTTAGCATCTAAAAATGACAGAGTAGGTGTTTCCATATTATTTCTTTTTTATTCAATAAAGTACAATTCTATTTCAAATTTTATAAAACAGCAAAATATACAACTCATTTCTGTAACGGAACCAATAACTCTCTCACATCCACATTCAGAACCTTAGCAATCGCAAACAGGGTTTCAAGTGACGGTTGAGATACATTCGCACACCAACGAGAAACAGTAGCCTCATTCTTCCCCAATGTTTCTGCAAGCCACTTGCCTGTTTTCTTCCTCTCCACAAGTACTACTTTCAATCTGTTTAATTCCATTTGTTAAATCATTGACGTATCTTGCAAATGTATTGATTTATTTTGGATGAACCAACTCTGAATAGATATTAGTTATCAACATTTTAGCATTACAACCATTTTATATGCCTTCAAATATATTTTTCCCTTTGTTTATCTGTTAAACACCTCTCTTATGGAAAGAACGAATAAGGCAACGCTTTTGTGGAAAATACTACCCGAAGCGCAGCGTAGGTGTGGAGATTTTCTGCAAAACCCGTAGGGCTTGGTGTTGCCGTTTCGTTCTTGGAATATACCTTTGTGTACAGATAAATAAAGGATTACATTAATTTTAATCTTGAAAATAAGATATAAGATTCTTAACTGATATTACGTAGTTAGAGCTATCAATGGGTTGGAATCCTAACTTCTTTGCAAATGAACTGCTTTTATCGTTGGTAGATTCTATTCCGATATGCTTAAAGCTGTATTTGAAGGCTATTTCAGCTAAGAATCGAACGAAGTGTGTTCCATGACCTATACGTTCTTTGCTGAAACGGATTCGGGCAATAATAAGGCAATTGGACGGGAATAAGCTTTCTACCCTCCTGATACGCAAATATAAATCTACCCGGCTGTTCCTTCGCGTGGTTATGATATTATCAGGCGTTAGACAAACAAGAGATAGGCGGTATTTGAACCATTCCATAAGATATTTATCTATTGCTTTTCGGATTTCTTCGTACTCGTTCATATCGTCGGTTTTTATGGTTTATCTTCTGAATCCCCGCTTTGGTTTCTTCTTTTTCTTTTTCACGGGAAGTTGTTCTTCATCTCGGTTATTCGTATCAGGTGTAAGCACCCCGAAAACAGAAGATAACCCTAAATCGGGCGAATTGGAATCTTGTTTATTTGCAAACTTACTTTCAGTCAAATCTTCCTGCTTATCTGTATATATGCCTGTCTGCATATTTTCTTTTTTCTTTTCGCCAGCAAAAGATATTTCAGGGGTTTTCAATTTCCGTTCCTGCATCCATAGTTTGTCCGGAACACTGCCGTTTTTTATGGTATTGCAATACTCGAACGTTTCGGACAGTTGCCGATTGTAGTCGAACAGTTTATCAAAGCCCTTTTCTACGTTCTCAAACAGGGCTGTACGGTCAAAACCGCCTGTAATAACGCCCTTCTTGGTATTTCGATGATTAGTTAGTGGACTTATCTTAACCTTGTTCGATTGGTCTTTACGGCTCACAATCAAATGGCAGTGCATGTTCAGTTTGTTATCGGAACGGTCACGGTTGAAATGAATTTTGCCGTAAAACTTAATATCCTCTGCTGATAACCCTTTATTGAAATTCTTGGCATATTCAGGAATGAACACTTCACGGATATACCGTTTCATGGCTTCGGCTTGTTCTGCTTCGGTGTTTCCTATCGCTTGCAGTTCCTTTTCTGACGGGCTGACGTGGACGGCATAAAACTTGGCATCCGTCTTTAAGAGTTGCCCTATATTCCCGTCAATGTCTTTAATAACTTGGGATTTATATACATTGTCCTGATTGAGATTGAAAAAGCCTTCGGTATAGATTCCCTGCTCCATCCGTTGCAAATCTTCATGCTCGCAATAATTTGCTAACTGTCGACTACTGCCTGCGTTATTATACACTCCATTGGATGGTGGCGGAAAATCTATGTTCATCGCTTATTCGGGATTGATTAATTGGTGAATTTCGGCTTTCAGGCTCTCTTTACGTTTGCCGTCCATTACCCCGCAAGCTGCCAACTCTGCATAAAGATTTATCAACTTCAATAGTTTTGTGCTATCCCTTTTCTGTACCTGTTGTAATGTCCCGATTTGTTTACCCTGACCGTTTATCACATTGGCGTGTTCGGTAAATTTATCGCTTAGTCTTTGTAGTACAGCGTTACACTTCTCTTGGTTCTTCTCCAACTGGGAAAGAATAAGTGTTTCCAATGCTTTCACTATTCCATCGAAGCGGACGGCTATTGAATTGGTTGCCCGTATCATTGGGTTAAGTTCCTTTTCTTCGTAGTTTCGGATGAAGCGTATAATATCATCCTGCCTTTTGTTGATTTTGGAAAGTTCCGCTTTTACCGATTCGGGAGCTTCGGCGGGATTGATATTCGCCTTGTCTATATATCGAAAAGCCAGTTTTACAACTTCACTCTTTTTCAGCGAATAGCGTTTGCATATCTTTTCTACTACCCCGCCCGTTTCCTTGTCTATGGAAACGGTGGTGAATATGGTTTTCCTACTGTTATTCTGCATGTGTAATTACATTTTTATAGAAATTCTTTCTATTAATCACCTGATAATAAGCAATAAAGCAAAATTGATTATTACAGGTGTCATTACAGCGGTTTAAGTTAAACCGCTAAAGCCGAAGGCTTTGCCCCGCAGGGCAAGAGGGAAGAACAGGACTTGTCCAGTTCCCTCTTGCTGAATTTAGCGAAACAGGCTGAGCCGATTGGCGAGGCCGTTTCTGCTAAATGCAGAGCCGTTGATTGAAGGCTTAAACCAAAGCCAGCCTTCATTCGTTTGCACTATCCTGCATCAGGCTAAAAAGCAGGATCATTCATCCTTTTCGTCCTTATTTCCTTTCGGATGTTTCTTGTCGAAATCCTGCCATGCTTGGAAATCCATATGGCTACGGACAAACTCCCGAACATCGTTTACCCGGTAATAGGTCTTATGAGCTATCATAAAATACGGGAGTATCCCGCCTGATCGGTAGCGTTGGAGTGTCCTGTACGATACT
>JAVBUX010000141.1:0-10380 GCA_031554915.1 Bacteroidales bacterium
ATGGCAAACTGTAGAATTTCCAATTGTACAGGATAGCCTCAACCCGCGGATATTTATTATCAATCAAAATCAGAGATGGCCTTATGAGAAGGAATATCGGATAACAATCGACTCTGCTGCTATACATAGTCTTTACGGAAAATGGAATAATAAACTGGAAGCATCGTTCAAATTTAAACAACTCTCTGATTACGGACATTTGTACGTTGGAATCTCCGGGAACCAGTATAACGGGTTCGGTGAGTTGCTTGATGCAAGTGATAAAGTCGTAAAACAGTCAAAAATAATAAATGGAGAGTTAATTTTTATTAATCTTAAACCAGGAAAATATTATTTACGTTATATAGACGACGCTAATGGAGATGATAAATGGACCACAGGTAACTATAATGGGAAACGCTATCCTGAAACTGTTTATTATTGTCCTCGTTTTTTTGAATTAAAACAAAATTTTGAAATTGAAGAAACCTGGGATGTAAACGAGGTACCTCTGGAAAAACAAAAACCATTGGAAATAACGAAAAATAAACCCAAAGAGAAAAAAACCAAAAGACCCAATAATACAAATACTAACACGAATAAAAATGCCAAACGTGAAAATACTCAAAACCAAGGAGGAAAGTCAACAAATCAAGAATCAAAACAGATTCCGCAACGTTGATGGTAAAAGAAAACATTATTTCATCTCCCTGATTATTTGTTGTTTTCTTTTCCCAACTCATTTTTTTGCTCAAAACACTCCTTTTCAGAGTGGAGAAAAATTATATTATGATGTCTCCTATAAATATGGGTTTGTAATGATGAAGGCCGGTACGGCACGTTATCGAATAAATGATTCCAACAGGGGACAAGAACCAGTGACTTTATCTGCATTAGATTTCAAAACAACTTCTTTTTTTGATAAAATATTCAAAGTACGGGATACTTTATATTCATATCTGGATAAAGATATTTATCCTGTATATCATAAAAGGCATGTAAATGAAGGAAATACTGATTTTGTAGAACAAGTATTTTTTTTGGATCGAGATGCTTCGGAAACGCAAGTGCGAGTCAAACGGGAAACCAATAATGTAGTAAAATTCGATACCATCATGAAATCGGAAGCCCCCGGTTATGATATTCTCAGTGTATTTGCTTTTGCACGCACATTAGATTACAGTTCACTTAAAATCAACCAGTCATTTACATTGTCCACTTTTGTAGGAAAAAGGATGATAAATATTAAAGTACGTTATAAAGGACAGTCCATCGTAGAAAAAAGTGATGTATTAAAATACAATACTTTCAGATTAGAAATTGATATTGTGGATCAAGTATTTGATTCGGCAAAAAATGCTATGGAAATATGGATTAGCAACGATTCCAACAGGGTTCCTGTCAAAATAAAAGCAAAACTGAAAATAGGCGCAGCAGAGGTATTTCTTGCTTCATACGAAAACCTGAAATACCCTTTCTCATCTGAAGTAAAAATCAAGAAAAAATAAGTTCTCCGAAAAAATGGGGTTGATGAAAACTTGGCTGTTCTGTATGAATTGGATTCCAGGACAAATAATGAGGTTTGGAAAGCTCATCGCCACACTTATAGAAATTGGCTTTCATGGATTTTCCTTTCACGTTTGATATCTGGTGCTGCCAAAATGAACTCCAGGGTATTTTTGCCTCTAAATACCAGGAAAAACTACCTGTTTTTTCTTCAAAAGGTTCATTTCCCAAACTTGAATACACCTGAATATTGTCCATTATACTGTCGGAAGCATGTTCAGATTGAGCACCCAGCTTCCTGAAACCTAATAATTTTGTTCCGATGCAGTTACATTCCAGGTTGTAATAATCGTCATTACCTTCCGGTGAAAGGAAAAATTCCACACATGAATCCAACCAGACCTGGCCGTTATTTTCAGTAGCCCGTGCAAGAAAGCAATCTTATGTTACCTAATAACGTAAATACAGGTTTTCATTATCATATCCGATCTGAAAAGAAACATTCGGCTTGTAAGAATACTCTTCCCAGTTAACAACATCAATCGGACATTGGCTTTCTCCAAATTTGTTAACGTTTCCGGCGGTGAAAGGAATATTTATCGTCTTCATTTTACTTCCCAAATTTCTCCTGTCATCAAAAACTCTTTCAAAGTGCGTTGAGGCACCTTTGCCTGTATATCCACTATTTGTTTTTCAATCTCAGCATCATACGATGGAGCCTCAACTTCACGTATAACACCCAAAGCTACAGGCAAATCAATACCATCCATCAAAGCAAGCTTCAAATGCAGGGTAGGATCCTCCTGATGAGCATCATGAACCAGAACATCATCTATTGTGTAGCCATTTTCTCCTATCGTAATCGCCTTGACACTGAATCCGTCCTGAATAAGCCCTTTATCGTTATTAGCCCCAAAAATCATTTTTTCTCCGTGACGCAGATATATTGTACGCTCTGCACGCCATTCTTTATCGACAACACCATCATAAATACCATCATTAAAGATGACACAATTAAGCATTACTTCAATTACGGACGCTCCTTTGTACTTGGCTGCAGCAACCATGACTTCGGGAGAATTTTTCATATCCACATCAATTGTACGTGCAAAGAAACGTCCTCTCGCACCAATCGTTAGTTCTGCCGGCCGGAAAGGATCTTCTACTGTTCCGTAAGGAGACGATTTTGATACAAATCCTCTATCGGAAGTCGGAGAATACTGTCCTTTGGTCAACCCATATATTTTATTGTTCATCAAGATAATGTTGATATCCACATTTCTACGAACCGCATGAATAAAATGGTTGCCTCCAATTGCCAAGCAATCACCGTCACCTGTCGATAACCATACGGACAACTCCGGATTAGCAACTTTCACTCCTGTTGCAACAGCAGCTCCTCGTCCATGAATCGTATGAAAACCGTAGGTATTCATGTAATAAGGCAAACGGGAAGAACAACCTATTCCTGAAATAACAGCAATTTGATGTGGAGGAATTCCCATTTGAGCCATCGCTTTATGCAAATTGGTCAGGACTCCATAGTCTCCACAACCAGGGCACCAACGAACCTGCTGTGGACTTTTAAAATCTTTTGCTTCGTATGTTTTTGTTTCTGTTGCCATTGTTTAGTCCTCCATTAATTTAGTTATTTCCTCTACCAAACGAGCTACAATAAATGGTTGTCCTTTCACCCGGTTAAACTGATAGGGATTAAATCCATGAATTTTTGCACGAAGATGATTTGCAAATTGTCCTTTATTCTGCTCTATTACAATTGCTTTCTCATATTTCCGGAGAATCTCTTCTGCATTACGAGGCAGAGGATTAATGTATTTGAAATGAGTGAAGGCCAATTTTTTACCACTATTACGAATAATTTCCACTGCTTCACACAAGTGACCATAGATTCCGCCCCAGCCAATCACTATCAGGTCTGCATCTTTATCTCCTTCAACATCCTGCAAAGGCAGCTTATCTGCTATCTTATCGATCTTCGCCTGGCGTGTTTCCACCATTAATTCGTGATTATCAGGATCCGTTGAAATAGCTCCAGTATTGTAATCCTTTTCCAATCCTCCGATGCGGTGTGCAAACCCTTCTACCCCTGGGACAGCCCAATAACGCACTTTTGTTTCCAAATCACGTTTGTAAGGAGCCCATCCTGGTTGTAAGTCCGGAGTAACATAAGGAGGCTTTATGTCAGGATAATCTTCTAAATCCGGAATCTTCCAGGCAGAAGAACCGTTTGCTATATACCCATCAGTCAATAAAATAACCGGGGTCATGTGTTCTAATGCAATTTTAGATGCCCAAAATGCAGCATCAAAACAATCTGTCGGAGAAATAGCTGCCATAACAACAGCTGGACTTTCTCCATTTCTTCCGTAAAGAGCTTGCATTAAATCAGTTTGCTCACTTTTTGTAGGCATCCCGGTGGATGGCCCAGAACGTTGTACATCGACAATAACCAATGGTATCTCGGATATTACAGCCAAACCAATTGCTTCACTCTTCAGAGCCAATCCAGGGCCTGAAGTTGAAGTTGCAGCCAGACAACCGGCAAAAGAAGCTCCGATTGCAGAACAAATTCCGGCAATCTCATCTTCAGCCTGCATTACTTTCACACCCAAATCTTTACGGGCTGTAAGCTCTTGCATAATATCTGTGGCCGGAGTAATCGGATAACTACCCAGGAACAATTCCAATCCTGCTTTTTCCGCAGCAGCTATCAAACCGTAAGCGGTTGCTTTATTTCCGCTTACATCCGTATAAAAACCTTTTTCTGCAGAAAGAGTCTCCACACGATAAGTAGAAACAGAAGCATGAATATTGTGACCGAAGTTAAATCCTGCATTCAAAACTGTTAAATTTGCTTTCAGGATATCCGGTTTTTTCTTGAATTTTTCTTTCAACATGTGCTCCGCAGTCTCCAATGGCCTGTTAAATAACCAACAAACCAAACCGAGAGCAAATATATTACGACTTCTGGACGCTTGTTTCAGATCTTCAATACTGTCCTTACACATAGTAGTAATGGCTGCCGAAACAACCTGAACCGAATTCAATCCCAACTCTTTGAAAGGATCTTCGGTTGTAAAACCTGCTTTTTCCAGATCTTTTTTCTCAAAAGCATCCACATCAATAATTACTACTGAATCGGATCTAAGGAAACCTGCATTTACTTTCAAAGCGGCCGGATTCATTGCAACCAAAACATCCGCTTTATCTCCGGGAGTATAGATCTTCTTCCCTCCCAAATGTACCTGAAAACCTGATACACCGCTTAATGTTCCATGAGGAGCGCGTATTTCAGCCGGATAATCAGGAAAAGTGATAATCTCATTTCCCAATATCGCAGAAAGATTGGAAAAAATAGATCCTGCTAACTGCATACCGTCTCCAGAATCACCTGAGAAGCGGATTACTACATGTTCCAACTCTTTGATCATCACATTTTTCATCATAGCAAAAATGTTATTTTGTTAAACATTTATCTTATTTTTAATAAAATGAAATACAAAGGTACGTTTTTCTGCCGAATTAACACCATTTTTATTCCGTTTTCTTCAAATTGATCTGACTTATATCTATTTGTAAATTAAAAAAAGGCAAGGCCGCTTTGAAAGATCAGGAATTTGTTTCTTCCATTCTCCAATACTTTTCGTCTTTATATATTCTGTTTCACAAGTTATATCAGCAGCTATACACAATCGTGTGGAAGGCCGGCAAATTTTCAAAAAATCTTCAACCAATTTATTGTTTCGATAAGGAGTCTCTATAAACAACTGCGTTTGATCCTCTGTATAAATGCGTTGTTCACACTCCTTTATTACTTTCGTTTTCTTGTCCGCATCGATAGGAAGATATCCATGAAAAGCAAAGCTCTGACCATTAAACCCGGATGCCATCAAGGACATCAAAATCGAGGATGGTCCAACTAAGGGAACAACCGGTATATTTTTTTGTTGCGCTATCGCCACTACATCAGCTCCCGGATCTGCAATGGCAGGACAACCAGCCTCGGAAATGATTCCGACAGGATTACCTTCAAGCACTGGCTTCAGATAATCCGAAATAATCTGGGGAGATGTATGTTTATTCAGCAAGTAAAACGTTAAGTCATCGATATTAATAGAAGAATCTGTCTTTTTAAGAAATCGCCGGGCAGTACGTTCATTTTCAACAATAAAATGACGTATTTTTAGGATAATTTCCCTGTTATAGACAGGCAAAACCTGTTCTATTGGGGTTTCTCCTAAAGGTACGGGTATCAAATAAAGAGATCCTGTCTTCATCATTTTATTAATGATTTTGCAAATTCAATAACTCCATCTGCAAATTTACCCCAGGAAAGATTCTCTTTTTCTTTCCTGATATTATTTACAAATTGTTCTCCTCCTACTGCAAACACTTGTTTAACAGCCGATTCAAGACTCTTAACCTCCGGCTCACAAATGATTCCTGTACCAGGCTGTTCGATTGTTTCTCTCAAACCTCCGACATCTGTTGCAACAACAGGTACTTCAAAATGATAGGCGACCGGTATTACACCACTTTGTGTTGCCGATTTATAAGGTAAAATCAATAAATCCGTAGCTGAAAACAAGACAGGAACAAGACTATCTTCTATATATTCATTCATCGCAACAATGCGATTTTTTGCCGGGGAGTTTGCTATTTGAGTCTCATATTTTTCAAAACTTCCATAACATTCTCCGGCTATAAGCAATTGATAATCATCGTCTAAACCGGACATTGCATCAATCAGCAGATCCAATCCTTTATAATCACGTATCAGTCCGAAGAAAAGCAATGTTTTCTTATCAGGAGACAATCCTAATTGCTTTCTGGCTTCATTGGCTTCAATTTTTTTGCCAAAATGATCATACAACGGATGTGGCCGAACACAAAATTTTGCTCCCGGCTCCATTGAAGACAAATCATTTTTTACAATATCACTCATCACAACAAATCCGTCGCTACGATCGAACAGTAATTTGGCAAAAGGCTTATCAAAAAACTTAGGCTCATGAGGTATTGCATTGTGTACCAAGGATATAATTTTCGTCTTTTTCTTCAGCCTGCTGGCAACATGTCCGTATGCAGGTCCAAAGAACGACATCCAATACGCAATAATTAATACATCCGGTTGAAAATCAGCAATTTCACGAGCTGTTTTCTGATACGAAAACGGATTAATACTATCCAATACTCTTCTTGAAGGTATTTCAATAGCATTATCGCCATCTTCCACATATTGAGTCTTTCCGGGAAATAAAAAACCGGGATACAACCGGGAAAAAGAGAATGCTTTCACCTCATGCTCCTCTGCCATGGCAGTATAGAGCATTGCACTAAACTGCGCAATACCACCACGATAGGGGTAAAAAGGTGAAAGAATTGCAACTTTCATTAATCAATATCTATAGTGCTCCGGTTTATATGGACCATCCGCATCTACACCAATATACGCAGCTTGTTCCGGAGTTAATTTTGTCAGCTCAACACCAATGTTTTCAAGATGTAAACGGGCAACTTCTTCGTCGAGGTATTTCGGCAAACGATATACTCCGATTTCGTATTCTTTCTGCCACAAATCTATTTGAGCCAATGTTTGATTTGTAAATGAGTTACTCATCACAAACGATGGGTGACCTGTAGCGCAACCTAAATTTACCAAACGTCCTTCTGCCAGAAGGAAAATTGAGTTTCCTTTCGGGAAAGTATATTTATCAACCTGAGGTTTAATATTCAAATGTTTGATTCCTGGGAAATTAACCAGTTTATGTACCTGGATTTCATTATCGAAATGACCAATGTTACAGACAATAGCCTGATCTTTCATTTGCTCCAGATGCTCGATTCGGATCACATCTTTGTTTCCGGTAGTCGTCACAAAAATATTTCCTTCTTTTACAGCCTTTTCCATGGTAGTTACTTCAAAGCCTTCCATAGCAGCCTGCAAAGCACAAATAGGGTCAATCTCCGTAACAATTACACGGGCTCCGTAAGAGCGCATGGATTTAGCACAACCTTTACCAACATCACCATAGCCCAAAACTACGACTACCTTTCCGGCAATCATAACATCTGTAGCACGTTTTATACCGTCAGCCAAAGATTCGCGGCAGCCATACAAATTGTCAAATTTGGATTTAGTTACTGAATCATTAACATTGATTGCCGGAACAAGTAATTCTCCTGCTTCCATCATTTGGTACAAACGATGTACTCCTGTAGTTGTTTCCTCCGAAATTCCTTTCAAATCAGCCACTGTACGATGCCAACGTTGATTATCTTCTTTCAGGATGTTGTTCAATGTATCCAGAATCACTTGCTCTTCATGATTTCCGCCTTTGCGATCGATCGATTTTGCATTTTCTTCGGATTTGTATCCCCAGTGAATCAGCAAAGAAGCATCTCCACCATCATCTACAATCAAGTTTGGGCCTTTTCCTCCGGGAAAACGGAGAGCCATATCGGTACACCACCAGTATTCCTCCAGAGTTTCTCCTTTCCAGGCAAAAACAGGAACTCCTGAAGCTGCAATAGCAGCAGCAGCATGATCTTGTGTAGAGAAAATATTACAACTCACCCAACGCACATCAGCACCCAATTCCACTAAGGTTTCAATCAGAACTGCAGTTTGTATAGTCATGTGTAAAGAACCCATGATTCTCGCACCTTTCAAGGGTTTTTCTTTTCCCTATTTTTTGCGCAAGGACATCAATCCCGGCATTTCATATTCAGCAATTTCAATTTCTTTGCGACCAAAGTCGGCCAATGAGATATCTGCTACTTTATATGGCAGATCATTTGCAAATTTTCCGGACATCTTTATTGTTTTATAATTAATTGCCACAAAAGTAGTGAATAAAATCAAATGTTCTTAATTTTGCAGTTTCAAAAAACGTTATAAAAGCTATTTATGTCTGAATTTGTTAAAACAATTACAGTTTATGGAGCATCCAGTTCCCAAATTGACTCCGAATACATCAATGCAGCCCGGAAATTAGGGAAATTGATGGCGGAGAAAGGAATTGTCTGTATTAACGGAGCCGGACAAAAAGGAGTCATGGGTGCTGTCTCCGAAGGGATGTTGGCCAATGGAGGAAAAGTAACCGGAATCATTCCTCAGTTTATGCTCGATGAAGGATGGCTGAATACTTCTCTTTCCGATGTAATTATCACTCCGGATATGCACCGGAGGAAACAATTGATGGCTGAAAAATCAGACGCTTGTATCGCTCTTCCAGGAGGTATCGGAACAATGGAAGAACTTCTCGAAGTAATGACCTGGAAACAACTGGGATTATATAAAAATCCTATTATTATTCTCAATATCAACGGATATTACAACTTCCTACTACAAATGCTTGAGAAATCGGCTAATGAAAATTTTATTCATCATCGTCATCAATCTATATGGAATGTTGCAGAAAATCCGGAAGAAGCCTTAGAACTGGCAATTCAAAAACATGAGTGGGATTCTAATCCGCGTTCATTCGCCGCATTATAAATAAGTTCAATGCAAGAAAATGAATTGACATATCCACAAAGCACGTTGACCATAGGTCAGGATCCACTGGTAATCCAGCAAGATTCGCAATACATTGAAGTTGTCACTAAAGACAATTTTTTGTATTGTTTTCCTGATGACTCCCTCTTTATGAAAAAAAATACTGCAACTATCTCTTCGCTATTATTTTCTCCACAAACGGAAAAAATTTCAGAAAAACCGAAGTTAATCGACAGTGTTTTCATCATTTTCCTTGTTTGTTTCGTCATCATAGCACGCATATTGAGTAGTAAAGCCCGTATGTTTCTTTCCCTTCCGGATGAACTTTTCCGGATAAAAGAAAGAAAGAGTATTTTTAACGACACTGTTGGTAACGAGCTGTATGTCAAACTATTATTGTCTCTTCAGACAATCATTATCCTGTCTATATTTTCATATACAGTTCTCACAAATAACAGTAGTAGTGAAACTATCACTATTTTAGGTTTTTATAAGAGCCTTGGGAAAATAGGACTTCTCATTCTCTTGTTCTTCGTCTATAAATGGATTTCGTACAATATTGTCGGTAAGATATTTTTTTCTAAAGAAAACCTGTCTCAATGGTTGAATAATTTTGTTTCCTTGGTTTGTGTTTTGGGAATTGTAATTTTTATCCCCGTATTGCTTGGCTTCTATATTGAGTGGATGTATTCCTTTTGTTATTTTTTCGTTCTTTTTTGTATTCTAGCTATCATAATTATTGTTATTTATAGGACTTATGTGTTATTTTTTCACAATGTACGTGAATTGCATTATTTATTTTTGTACCTTTGCGGCCAAGAAATAGCCCCTTTATTGGTTTTATACCAGGGTTTGATTTATGTAACGTAGTGGAAATTAACGATTTATGACTTTGAATATAAAGAAAGTTTTGGTTTCTCAGCCTAAACCGGAGACAGAAAAATCTCCTTATTTTGATATTGCTGAGAAATACGGTGTAACGATCGAATTTCGGCCTTTTATCAAAGTTGAACCGGTCACAGCAAAGGATTTCAGGACGCAAAGAATTGCTATCCTGGACCATACTGCTGTTATTTTTACTGCAAAAACTGCAGTAGATCATTTTTTCAGACTTTGTGAAGAATTACGTGTCCAGATACCAGAAACTATGAAATATTTCTGTGTTACGGAATCTATTGCCGTATATCTTCAAAAATACACAGTTTACAGAAAACGTAAAATTTTCTTCGGAATATCAGGAAAAATCGAAGACTTGATGGTTTCAATCAACAACCACAATACAGAAACGTATCTGGCCCCGGTATCTGATGTTCATACAGATGATCTGATGCATTTGTTGGACGAAAAAAAGATCAAGTACAACAAAGCCATCA
>JAVBUX010000320.1:0-11622 GCA_031554915.1 Bacteroidales bacterium
TCATCTTGTAATAAGACATTAATTTCACGTAATCACGAAGGAAATCTATGGTAAAAAATTTCCTTGCTCCGTCGATCATAAAGCCACGAACTTCATATTTCGGATAATCGCGGATAATTCCTTTGGGCAGTAATTTATGGCTAGCTTCTTGTTCAAGTATTTGAAGGACAGTACGTGTTCCCCAAAACAAACCTTTGTATTGTAATGCGTTAATAGATATATGTTTATCAATCGTTAAATAATATCCTTCATCGCCAAGACTTTTGTCTTTTTCCTGTAAAGTAAGGAAAATGTCTCCAGGCTGGGGTGCTCCTGTTTTGATTGCAGGTTTGATTCCTGTAAACGTTAATAAATCGTTTTGGAATATTTCTGCTGCTTTTTGAAGTGTATTTTTATCTTTCGGATCAATAACTATCGATAAGGATTTTTGTAATTCAAAATTTCCTTTGTATCCATACCATTCTCTCAGTGCAGGTATTACAACCGGTTTTTTATTGGTTCCTTCATTTTTGTATTTTCCGGGAATCAGAACCGATTTATTTGCAACATCCAGAACAGTATCTATATTGGTTCCTGATAATCGAAAATAAAGTTTGACCAGAGTTGAAACAAGAGGAGTATGGATATTCCCTTTATTATCAATTACCTGTTGATTGTCGCTTCCAGAAAACTGAAGTTTGAAACCGGCAGGAGCAACAGGCATCGTAATTTTCTTTGTGCCAGGTTTTATACTTGGGATCTCTCCAACCTGATTGATCAAAGATGCAAAATAAGCGCTGTCCTGTACAGTTTGTGCTGATCCTACACAAACGAAAAAATAAAGAAAAATAGTTGTAAAATAGAATTTCATGTTAATAGAAATAAATTTTTACAGAGAATTTATAACATATAAAGCTCAAAAGTACAAAATATATTACAGGATTCATTAAAAATACGGATAGAAATTTGTGAGATAAAAAAAAAGTCGTAACTTTGCACCCGTCTTTTCGACAAGCCCAGATGGCGGAATCGGTAGACGCGCTGGTCTCAAACACCAGTGGATTCACTTCCATGCCGGTTCGACCCCGGCTCTGGGTACTTTTAAAAACTCCAATCAATTGATTTTCAAAAGATTGGAGTTTTTTATTTGACAAATTTTCCCCACATTTTCCCCACGGATGCTGTGATAGTGGAATTAATTGCTTACCATTAAAAATTGATTGACTCCTAAAAGCAAATGATTCTCATCTACATCCTTCAATAAAAAATCGGTGTTAGCCCATTTTTTATTTTTTAATTCCCCTTCAAAGTCAGCATTCCACGACCAAAACAAAACGGGTATCTTCAAATGTATCAATTCTCTTTCATAATAGACAAGGCCTGTTATAAAACCACCTGATGTTTCAGACAAATCAAACAAACCTTGTGTCGGCATTGCTATATCTAAGACAATTAGATCATAATCAATCGATTGCTTTAATTTATATCTTGCTGTCCCAATATAACTAACAGCATCGACCTTATATTGATTTCTTAGATTTTTGATGGAATTTTCACTTTCGAAAATATTATCATCAATTAATAGTATTCTTTTCATTATTCAATTTCTTTTTTAATCTAATTTTCTCTTTAGTTTTTCATATGCTTTCTTAAAATAAATATTGGTCTCATTATTCATTTGACTATAATATGGCTCTAATCGTGATCTGATTTTACATTTTAGCGCCTCTAGACCACTCTCAAGCTCATCATCTTTATCTTTAAAATTATTTGTCCTTAACTCTTTTTCTTTACTGTCAATAAGTATGCTAAGTTTACATATTGCCGTTGTCCTATCCAACAATTGAACATCCTTATTTACCGCATCAAATATTTCATTAGTCAAAGAAATCCTTTCGGTTGCATCCTTTAATTTATTTTCTTTTATTTTTAATTCCATAAATCTTTCTTCTAATTTTTCTAAATCTTCAATATATCTAGCCTTAAGTTTTTCAAGAGCCCACTTTTCCTCATTAACTCGAGAATTGAAAACAGAATAAATATTTATAGCCGTGAAAGCAATAAAAACACCTAGTACAGATAGTATTGTAGCAATTGTTCCATCAAAATTAGATCCAATTCTAAATTCATAATTTTCCCAAATAAAAATGGCAATAAGTCCAACATTTACAACTGAAGAAATCAATATATACCAAAACAAAAATTTGCAAGATTTATCTTCAGCTCTTAAAATACGGTTTAACCATTTCTCGTCTTTACCTTCAGTTTTTGACATTATTCGTATTTTTATTATGTTTGTTAAAAAAACTATTAACTCCATCAAGCAAATGGTTTATATCATTATCTTTCAGTAAAAAATCCGTATTCTTACTGTATATATTCTCATTTTTTTTCTTTTCAATTTCTGACTCAAAATCAGCATTCCACGACCAAAATAAGACTGGCACATCTAATGGTTTCAATTCTTTTTCATAATATACTAAACCTGTTTTTAGTCCTCCTTCAGTTTCTTCTAAATCAAATAAACCAAGAGTAGGCATCATCACATCTAATACGACAAGGTCGTAATCATTGGGTGATTGTAATCTAATTCTTGCCGCCTTAATATAACCAACAGCATCTACCTCATAATTAGACCTTAAGACATTAATGAAATTTTCATTTTCTAAAATGTTTTCATCTATCAATAATATTTTTTTATTCATAATATAGTTAATTAAAAAATTTTATTTCAAAAGTAGTTTTATACACATTTACATTAAAAAATAGTCTTTCGAACTCATCAAAAGGGATTGATGCTCTTTTGAATTCATTTATTACAAAATTAGATATGTGATTAAAAGGAATAGCCCTATAATGATAATCTATAGGTATTATATTTTCCAATTCTGATCTTTTAATTAAATAATCATCCCAAGAGTATTTGTTTTTATAATTATTATTAAATAATTCTAGTCCATTTCTACGTTCATCAGCAAAATCATAAAATGCTTTTATTCCTGCATAGTTATGTTTACAGATATAATCTGATGTATGTGTTAAATAATGATTATTATGAGATTCTATTACTTTCTTTGCTAGAAAGAGACCAAATCCCATTCCGTCGTCTGTAAATTCCTTAGCTTCTTTACTTCTATATCCTTCTATATATATTTTTTTTCGTTCTTCTTCTTTTATACCAATTCCATAATTCTCAACTTTAATTATTCCTTTTCCAATATATATTGTGATCCAAGTTCCGAATCGTGAATAGCGTATAGCATTAAAAATAATATTAATAATAGCTAATTTGTATAATTTGCTGACTCGGCATTTATAATTTGCATCAATGTCATCAAACTTTATATCAACACCATGTGCTTTTGCATCGGTTTTAAAAATACTTTCCATTGAATGGAGAAAAACATTAAAATCTAAAAATTCTTGATTCTTAAGAATATCTTGTTTTGTAAAATTGATTGAAGTTGCAAAAATAGTATACAACCCTATGCGTTCACTAGATAATAGAAGTTGATTGATTTCATTCATCTTATGAGCGTATGTACTTCTTTCTTCGTCATTAGAAACATTATTTATCTTATCTTCAAAGTATTTTTTTATTATTTGCGCATTTTTTGTTACTAGATTTACTTCATGGGGTATTTCGTGACGAATTCTGCCAAGTAGTGATTCTTTCTTTTTTATAGCATCTCTCAATAACTTATATCTGTATATGGATTCTATACTTGGAGAAACGATTAATTCGTTATGAGCAGAAAAATATGGCGAATATTTTTCCCCCATTTGACCATTTGACACATTTTTATTTATAAATAACGCAAAACCAACAAAATCTTTTTTGTTGTCACTATCCCTTTCCTTGATTGGTATCAGTATAGCGGAATATACTGAATTAGACTGCTTAGGATACTCTCCATAATACAAATAATAATTATCCCATTTTTTTGAAGAAGAGATTTCTATAATACGATCATGGATAAATTTAGAAAATTCACTATCATTAGAAAGTTTCGTCGATAATGGTAACGATATTTTTAGATTGTCATCAGTAGAATAAATTTCTTCATCTTCTAACATCTTTTCATCAATAGTATTACCATCTTCTATTCCAATTATCATTCGCAGACAGTCCTCCATTTTTTCTTTCATATATATGTAACAGTCTGCACACTCATTTCTTTTCTTTAATATATTCGCTGTTTTATTGTAAAAAAATTTCTCATCCTTCCCTTGTATTTCTAAAATATCTTTCGTTGTATCATTGGTTATAAGTTGATTGTGTAGTGTCAAAGATTCATAGATTTTTCGAGAGAGCATTGATATCGTTACCAAATTATTGAAAATGGTATTCTGAAGATTATTGATATATAAACATAATATGTTTGTCTTATCTGTCTTCATATTATGTCGCATGGGAATAATTGGGATATACATTATTATTGTTTTATTGATTTTCATCCCAATATTTTTACTATATTGCTCTGTTAGACAATATTTTTCATTTATATCATTTTCTGAAAATACCTCAACCTTGATAAACTTCGACAATTCGGATTTGCCTTCTTTTTTTAATTCGTCTATTATTCCAGCCTGTTTTAGAAATTTGACATAGTTAATAATTCTATGGGAATCAGAGCTTTTTAACCGATAATTTTGTTTTTCACTTTGTGGAATGTTTTCAAAGTTTTGACTTTTTTCTTTAATTACATTAAAGTCTATTTTACTAATGTCATCAATTTTCCAAATAGAGAAATGTACAATATTGTGTTTATTCTTTTCTAATGCAATGGATAAATTTTCATATTTATTAAACAATGTTTTATTTTTTCTTTTTATTCGAGTAAAGTCTGATAATTGTTCGATAAAGTCAAAAACAATATTTTGTTGATAAGATATTTTGTTATTATATATCTCATTAATAATTTTATGAAGAAAATCTATTTGCTCTTTTGAAAGTAAGATATCGCTATGAGATGATAAAAAGATGATAACAGTCGTACTCTTGCTGTATATATCAAAGATTGGAAATGCCCATACTGAATGCCACCAAGCAATTTCAGGTTTAAAATAATTTTTATATTTAATAAAAGCATCATTCCCATTGATGGGATAAATGCATTCCTCTATCTGAGTAATACTATCTTTCAGATAAGAATCGTACTTAAAAGAATGCGGATAGAATTCATCTTCGATGATTGGTATCTCAGAACTATTAATCTGATTATTCCATATGATAACTGCATTTGAGATTGTAGGCTTGAGTTCTTCATAAATAATTCTCATTATACTCCGCCTAATATATTCTACATCAGTCCATTTAGGAGTCAGATTTGGCAAATCAACAATGCGTTTTATTATATTTTCCAAAAATCCATTATTCATTGTTATCGTTTTTAGTAATTACGAACTAAAAATCCCAATCTCCTTTTCAGGAAATTGGGACTGTCAAAATATCCTGAATATTTGTTTACTTCTTATCCCTCACAATCTCTTGTAGCATTGCAACCTTTTCTTTTTCAGCTTGCAATAATTTATCATAAAGTTCTACAACCTTATCTATGGGATTGAAAGAAGGGCACCAATTAACAGCAGAGGAGTAATTATCAAATGTATTTGCAACAATGTTAATCGTTGAGCCTTCTTCCATTTCTGTAATCGCTTCCACTGGAATATTCAAAGCTTTAGCAATCTTTTCCAAAACTTCCTGTTCAAGTTTGTCTTTTTTCTCATAACCGGAAAAAGTAGCCTGTGATACGCCAATTTGCTCTGCAAGTACATCTTGATTGATATTTCTCCATTCCCTCCAACGCCTTACATTAGCTCCGTGATTACTCTTTTTGACAGTTGTTGCTTCCATATATCTATACTGTATTTACTTGTTCTCCGCAAAAATACGAAATTAATCCGAGTAATATTTTATTTTTCTTCACAAATCTATTAACAGATAAATATACAATAATATTTAGTCCGTTTTAAATATCTTATTGCCTAAACTGATAGCTTATACAAATGACATTCAGTTCCTTTATTGACAATTAACATATTGTATAAGCAAATATCCATAATTCCATGAAAGAAAAAATATATCTTAAACCGTTGAAGAAATATTTATCTGAAGATATTTCACCCAAACAACTGTCTCATCTACTCGATGAACTTTCTTTTGATTATTCCCAGAAGATTATAGAATTACATTTGGCAAATGATGAATCTGATTTATATATCCATGAGGAAACATGTAACTTTCTTTATCATCTTAAGAGACTGAGGGATGTGTTGAAGAAATGTAAGGCTTAAATAATTACATTTTCATTCCCTGCCTTTTTACTGGCTCCGGTCGTTTCCTGATTACGAGAGCTTCCTGAAGTTCACGGAATTTCTGTTTAAACCAGTCCAGAATATTTGTGCCGTTAATTGTCAGGCGTAATTTCAAAGGATTGTCTGGCTCCTTTTCAATCTTCGCTTTTCCGTTTTGAACTTCAAAATGTTGTTTGTGTTCAGGCGAATAAAGATTTCCTGTAACAATTAATTCTTTATCGGAAAGCATATTTTTGACAGATTCCGTTGTAAATCCGACAGATTTACATAAATTGGCTACCCGTAATTGTTCCTGCATCATTGGAAACAATTCATGTACAAAATTCAATTCTTCCTGTGCTTTGTAAGGTTCATATTCTTGCCTGGCATTTTCGAGTTTGGAATCTACAGTTTCCAGTTCCTTCGTTTTTTCTTGAATATGACTATGCATTGATAGAAATTTCGCTCGTGCCTCGTCTTTCCGGTCGTACAAATCCCGGATTTTTTCTTTTACTTCTGTCTTTTCTTCCTGTAAAATTTCCATGCCTTCTTTCAAATCTTCAGTTTGTACAAGTAAATCCCTGTAATGTTGAGCGGTAGAAATATGTTTCGCTTCCGAGCCTTCGATACCTCGTTGCAAGCCGTATTTTTGCATGCGTGCAGCATATGTATTCTGGTACTCCTTCAACTTATTCCGTGCCATAACGTCGTCAACACAAAGCCGTGCGGACTGGCTGTCTTTTTTCTTGTAACTCTTCTTTTCCGGTCGTTCCTCTTTCGGAGCTTTTCTTCTTTCACCAGTAACAATCGGCACGACAGTTGCGTGGATATGGGGCGTTTTCTCGTCCATATGTAAGACCGCCGATACAAGGTTTCTCTTGCCGAAAGTTTGTTTCAGCCAATCCAGATTATCACTGCACCACTCATCCAGTTTGCCCGCTTTCTCGATACGTTTCATATCTTCGTGCGTTCCTGTCAGCATGATGCGGATTGCCCGGACTTGGTTTGTTCCAATTTTCCGTTTCAGGTCAGCGTTATCCAGCCGGTACTGGATAGCCTGTGTCCGGGTTGTCACTTCGTCGGGAAAATCAATTAATTCCCGGTTCAGGTGCGTACGTTTTTCGTCCGCATTTTTAGGATGAATAGTGCGCTCAATATGCGCACTCATCCCGGCATCGTTTCCCGATGCTTTTTCCATATGTAAGACTGCATATCCCATACTTTTTTGTATTTATTCTTTAGATGCCTCGGGGCATCTCTGGGGTTTCCGAAGGGGTGCAACCCCTTGGCTTATTGGGACATTTTTAGCGTAGAGCAACGGAGCGTAAAGAAAATGCCCTAATAAGCTATGGCTTTTCCCGAGCAAAAGCCTGCGGTCACTGCGGCGGTTAAAGTTTCATGCCCCGTTTTTGCTGTTTTTGTTGTACCTGTTTTTTTCCGCACAAATAATCATTCAGGTCTTTATATCCGTTGTAAATTTTAGATTGGTCGGAAATAGTTTTACCCAACTTACAAATTTCGTTCAGGCATTTTCTTCCTGCTTCGTCGTTATCCAAGAAGGTATAAATTGTGTCGTGCCGTTTCAAAAACTCGGTAGCTTTGTTCAGGTTATTGACCGAGTTGAGTATGACTACATTACTTTCTATACTCGCTTTATCCTTAAGGGATAGAAAGGACAGATAGTCGATAAAACCTTCAAATACGCAACAATGTGGTTTCCCTATATCAATAAATGTAATATCAGAAGATGTGCAAGTTTTCGAATATTCATTGCGAAGCGCAAAGTCTCCTTTGTCATTTTCAAAACCAACAGCAAAATACGGCTTACCTTTTACTTTATAGTGAATCTCTTTACACAACTGTTGTGCAAGTGGAACATTAATTTTACGCTCATTCAGGTATCGGATTAAAAGTGGATTTGTCAACGGTTGCACACTGATTTCCTCAAAACCGTTTGAATTTCCCTGCTGTGGAAAAGAAAAAGTTTCGACGGGTCGGGTGGTTATGGTTTTGCCTGACAAGTGAGCCAATGCGCCTGATATACTCGGTATACTGTGTAATTTCATCACAAGGTCGAGAATGTTCCCGCCTTCGCCTGAACCGTGGTCGTACCATGTATTTTTTTCGTTATCGACTTTGAAAGATGCTGTTCTTTCGTTCCTGAACGGAGAACAATACCAATAATTGTTTCCTTTGGCTTCTTTCGGGTTTATTCCCTGTGAGTGCAGATAATCTGCTATTTGTATTTGTTTTGCTTGTATAGCATTCATAATGATTTATAATTAATGGGTGAATAATTCCTTTTCTTTTCAGCAGCAAGAATCTGATTATAGAAAAAGCCGTGATGATGCAGCTAAAAATTGTCACTTTGTTGCAAGTAACAGGTAATTAATTGTATTTCAACAGATTGTTTACGTTTCAAACCTGTAACACGAAAAAAGTATGTTGCAAGCTGTAACTCCTGATAGTTTGTTATGCCTTTGTTACTTATTTGTTACAACTGTAAAATGTTATATAATAACCTCTAACAACATGCAATCAACAAAGTGACATAAGTTCCTCAATTTGACTTTGTGTGATTCGGTAAGTCCTTCCACTTTTCTTTGATTCGATGATATCATTATTTGCTCCGAATACAAAAGCGGTATATCGGGTCGTCGATTCAGGTGACAAATCCCATTTATCCTGTAATATTCGCCGGATTTGGGTAGCATCTGTTTTTACGGATATACGGTTGAGCATATCCAGTATGTCGTTTACACAAAAAATATAAGTCGTCAATTCTTTTAGCTGCATTATTTCCAGTATAAGGTTTTGCATTTCGGTTTCTACTTTTCCCCGATTGTACTGGATTATCTTCCGTAAAGCATCCGTAACCAGTAAATCATGACGAAACCACATGCGGGATTCGCATTTAGTCGAAAGTTCCCGATGTTGCAGGAAATAAAGGAAATGAGATATTTCTTCTTTCAGCTCCTCCAGAATCCGGCTGTTTTCTTTTTTCAACGGTAAAATCCTACGCACCCAATAACGGGTTTCTCCCTGTTCGATAATAACAGGGCAATGTTCGTTATTTGAGTTAAGGATGAATTTTGCGAAAAACTCGACTTCGTTCCGGTCTTTTCCTTTTGCTTCGGATTTAAATGATTTTGCCGTACTCAGGTTTTTGATGCGTTCCGAGTCTTCCCTTCGGTCGAGTAGCACTTCATCGACAGCGATTATCAATTTATTTGCCCAATCTGAATTGAATTGCGAACGAAAGTCCTCGTTGGCGTTGAACGTCATATTTCCTGCATAAATAGCCTTGAGGAAATTCAGGAATGTTGTTTTACCTGTGTTTCGTTCTTTGGAGACTAACAACAGGACAGGCAATCTTTGCAACGGTTTTGTGTAAAGCAATTGCATGTAATCCAGTCCTATTTCAATTTGTTCTCCGAATATGTGGGTCAGAAAATCAATAATTTTGTCACAACTGCCTTGTTCTGGCTGATAGTTTATCGACTCATAGAGATTCAGGAACTTTCCGAGACTTCGCTGATAATTGATATGGTCGGGCATAGAACAAAACCCGTCGTATTTCTCTATTTGGGAAATATAGTCCTTTGAATGGTCTTGCCGGAGGGTTTCATTGTTCCACGGTCGACGTTCCTCTATAAAATCACCACTCAATAATGGGCGTCTGACGATTTTAAAGAGGGTTATCCCGACACGCTGATACTTTTCTTCCTGTTCTTTCATGGGATTAGCGGGTTTCATGGTTCGTGTTTGTTTCCAGAATCCGGCGGACATCTGACATCCGGTAACGGACTTTACTCCCGATTTTAATAGTTTTCAGATAATTTTTCTTGTTCCAGTGCCACAAAGTAGCATCGCAAACTCCACAGATTTCCTTTACTTCTTCACGGGTAAGGTACCGTTCTTTCCGAGCTTCAGAGATTTCGGTAGACAGTTCCGACTTCGCCCGGTTAATCAAATCATTGGAAAACTCCAATAAATCCTCTCCGCTTACTTCCAGTTTAATGCTGGCTTTTTCGTCCTGAATAATTGATAATAAATTCTTCATTATTTCTTAAGTATCCACTCTAATCCGGTTTTGTTTTCGGTGGATATAAAAAGCAAAACCACTATCCCGAAATGGAACAGTGGTGCAAAAATATATCACATTAAATCTGATTATCAATGGATTAAGACTCGTTTAATTCGTCGATATTTGAAACGAATTAAACGAATTTATTCGGAGAGAATTTCTTTTATTTTATCAATCTGTTTCCGATTTTCCGGCAAATCTTTGACAAATATTCCACGACTTGACATGTAATCGGTTAATTCTTCGAGAGCTTTTTGAATACCTCGTTCCACGACAATATGGATATTATCTCCGTATTGTGCGGCTAAAGCATCCCGGAATGGTTTTACTTCACAAGGATAAATGTATAGTAGTTCTTCCAATGCGATTTTTAACAAGGCTAAATCTTGTTGGGAATGTTTAGTTGTTAGGTATTCTCCTATTCTATCGATGATGTTATTAGGTTTATCTGTTGGAGTATCGGATAGCATTTCGGAAAGATTCTTTTCGTTTTTCTTTCTTCCAGGCTGTTTCTTTTCAATAGCAATAGTTTCATTTGCGGACAATTCCTGTTCCATTGCCCAATCTATGATTTCATTTTTATCAATGGCCTTCTTCAGCTTGTTATAATTTTTCCAGTACTCCTTTGTTCGTAGTCCTAATTTGACAGATTCGGACATTAACATTTTGATAGTATAAGCAATGAATTGTTTCTGGAAAAATGGAGTGTCGGGATTGTTTTTGAGTTCCTCGCCTCTTTCTATCATTCGTTCAAAACTCTTTCCGAAGTACAACCAACAAAGTACAATCGGAACAATTGACAATTCATCTGGATTCTCGAACTCGTTTATCAGGTTCTTTGCCAATTCGCTATTGGATGATAGGTTATCTATTTCTGAAAAGTCCTCATAGTTCCCGGCATTCATCTTCTTTTTAATGATGTTTTGATATTCAGGAATCAACATCATGGCTTTGGTCATTATTATTTGGTAGCCTTCTGAATCTTTCCAGTTCATTTCTTCTTCAAACTGGGCGTACTCTTCCTGATGGCTGTTCATCCAGTCTTTCAGGTGTTGTTTGAAGTTGTCGAAATCTTGTTGGCTCATAAAACTTCTATGTTTTTAATTGCGTCCGCAGTACGGACATAATTGATTTGTCAAATAGTCATCAAATAAGATATCATTGATTTTCAGTAAATTACATTTTTCATAATGCTTTCTATCAAATAACCGTCAAATAAAACCATGTTAATTATTACTCATCCATATCTTGATTTAGTT
>JAVBUX010000152.1:0-3334 GCA_031554915.1 Bacteroidales bacterium
AATTTCTTGAAAAACCGGCTACAGTAGAAGCTATTGCATGCATTCCCAAAGAATATGAAAAAATATCGATTGAAAGTCCCAGAATAAATGATAAAAATAACACCAAATTCCGATTCAAGTTAGATGACAAAGAGAGGATCACATAAAAATAGATCAGAGGAGTTGCTACTCCGAATAGGTGTACCTGATTAAAGACACATACTTGCAAAAGTATGAGGAAAAAGAGTAATAATATTTGGCCGATCCACTTAATTGACATTTTCGTTTTCTTTTTCCAGATTAATCTGTTCTTCTCGATTGTTATTTTTTACGATAAGCACGTGCTTTAAATCTCCCAGGTTGACAAATAGTTTTACTCTGACAGAGTTGAAATTGTCATTCTTTTCTTTTTTCGTGTTTTCTACTATTCCGATGGGAATTCCTTCCGGAAAAATAGCCGAATTTCCACTGGTAACAATAGTATCGCCCGGATTTGCCTCTATGTGCCTGGGTAGTTCTTCCAGAGTGGCGTAACGAATATCCTGGTGATTCCATACCAAAGGTCCGGAATAAGTTGTGTTTTTGACCTTACAACTAAGTTTGAATTTGGGATTCAATATAGGAATCACTATGGCGAAATTTTTTGACGTTGACATTACGATTCCCACTACACCATGGGAAGATGTTCCCAAAACACCCATGTCGCGTTTTACACCCTGATCACTTCCTTTGTTGAGGGTGATGTAGTTTTCGACACTGGAAATATTTTTATTTGTTATCCTGGCTGGGATGTAGTCGTAAGGCAGGCTGACCGAATCCGGTAAATACATCGTTGAGTCTAACCTCAATTGTGTTTCTTGCAATTGTGCTTCGATAAGCTGTATCCTTTCCTCTAATTCGGAAGCATATTGCATCAGTTCCTGATTGGTTGATTTAAGACCAACATAGGAACTGATATCATCTGTGATAGAGTAAACTTTACCCACAATTTCATTTTCGAACGTCAGGTATTTGCTACGCTGATATTCGTTATTGTTGATCATTAACAAAATCGAAATAAATGTCAAGAATAGGAAAAATAACCAATGTATATTCTTGATTATGAAATTGATCAGGTTTCGCACTACACTGTTATCTTATTAAGAAATTAAATTTATTGATATTTTTCAGTGCAATTCCGGTTCCTTTTGCAACAGCGTGTAACGGATCTTCTGCGATATGGAACGGAATATTGATCTTTTCCATTAAGCGTTGATCCAGCCCTTTTAAGAGTGCACCACCTCCGGCCAGATAGATACCATTTCTTACGATATCGGCATAAAGTTCCGGTGGAGTTTGTTCCAGAGCACTAAGAATTGCTGTTTCAATTTTAGAAACCGATTTGTCAAGACAGTGAGCAACTTCCTGATAAGAAACCGGGACTTCCATCGGGAGAGCTGTCATTCTGTTGGGACCGTAAACAACATAGTCTTCAGGAGGGTTAGACAAGTTGGCCATGGCTGAACCTACATTGATTTTGATCAATTCGGCGGTTCTTTCACCTACTTTCATATTATGTTGGCGTCCCATATAATCAATAATGTCGGCGGTAAGATCATCTCCAGCAATACGGATAGATTTATTGGAAACAATACCACCTAAAGAAATGACAGCAATTTCAGTTGTACCTCCACCTATATCGACGATCATATTTCCTTCAGGTGCTTCTACATCGAGTCCGATACCGACAGCGGCAGCCATTGGTTCGTAAATCATGTAAACATCACGTCCGCCGGCATGTTCGGCAGAGTCACGTACAGCTCTGAGTTCCACTTCTGTACTTCCGGAAGGGATACAGATTACAATTCTGAGAGAAGGGGAGAAAAGACGGTTTCCACTGGGAATCATTTTGATCATTCCGCGAATCATTTGTTCTGCAGCGTAAAAGTCGGCAATCACCCCATCTCGCAACGGGCGGATTGTCTTAATGTTTTCATGTGTTTTCCCGTGCATTTGTCTGGCTTTCTCTCCGATAGCCAGTAGCTTATCTGTCCTGCGGTCTAATGCGACAACAGAAGGTTCGTCAACAACGATTTTGCCATTTGATATGATAATCGTATTTGCAGTTCCGAGGTCAATAGCTATTTCTTGAGTGAAAGAAAATAATCCCATTTGTTTAATGTTTAAAGTGTCTGACGCCTGTCATTACCATTGCAATATTGTGTTGATTACAATATTCAATAGAAAGTTCATCTTTTATAGATCCACCGGGTTGGATAACCGCTGTGATGCCGGCATTACCTGCTATTTCTACACAATCAGGGAATGGAAAAAATGCATCGGAAGCCATCACTGCCCCATTCAGATCGAATCCGAAGGACGCTGCTTTTTCAATTGCCTGTTTCAATGCATCCACGCGGGAGGTTTGTCCGACTCCACTGGCACATAATTGTTTGTTTTTCGCCAGGATGATTGCGTTTGACTTAGTATTTTTAACTAGTTTATTTGCAAACAATAAGTCTTCAATCTCACTGGCTGAAGGCTTTTTGTCTGTAGCTGGGTTCAGATCGGCTTCTGTCTGAATGCTTAAATCTTTATCCTGAGCAAGTACTCCGTTAAGTAATGATCTGAATTGCAATGGGTTTTGAGCATTTGTTTTCTGGATCAGGATGATTCTGTTTTTCTTTTGCATCAAAACTTCCAGAGCATCCGTGTTGTAGTCCGGAGCAATAACCACTTCGAAAAAGATTTTGTTGATCTCTTCAGCTGCAGCTTTGTCAATCACTCCATTTGTGATCAATACACCTCCGAAAGCGGAAACCGGGTCTCCTGCCAATGCATCATTCCAAGCTTCCAATACAGTCGGTCGGGATGCAATACCACAAGCATTATTGTGTTTTAATACAGCAAAAGTAATTTCGTCAAATTCAGAAATCAAACTAACAGCAGCATCGATATCAAGTAAGTTGTTGTATGAAATTTCTTTTCCCTGCAATTGTTCGAACATCGTTTCAAAATCGCCATAGAAAATACCTTTTTGGTGTGGGTTTTCTCCATAACGCAATGCTTTCGGACTATCTACAGCACAACGGAAAACAGAACCAGTCATACCGTCGAAATAGTTGAAAATAGCAGAATCGTAACCGGAAGATACGGCAAATGCTTCTTTTGCAAACCATTTACGTTCTTCGATGGAACTTTCCGCTCCTTTTTCGCAAAGTAAGTCGTACAGAGGAGCATATTGGTCTTTGCTGGCGACAATTAACACATCGTTGAAATTTTTTGCCGCGCCGCGAATTAATGATATACCGCCAATATCAATTTTTTCAATGATGGACTGTTCATCGGCTCCGGATGCAACTGTTTCTTTGAAAGG
>JAVBUX010000259.1:0-5297 GCA_031554915.1 Bacteroidales bacterium
TTTTAGGAATTAAACTTATTTATGACGAAGTCGTTAAACTATCGGAAGTTACCATAGCCACAGAAGAACGTCAAGAGCTTGTTATCATTGGAAATACCTTAGTATCTCTCTATAAATTAGAAGGTCGGACTAACCTGGCAGCTTCAATAAATCCGGAAAAAACAAAACAAGAGTATGATTTTTTGCTTCAGGATGTTTTTTCTCATGTTGACTCCTTAAAAAAAATATCCTCAGATCCTGTTATGAATACTCATCTGGACAGTATCTCCTCTCTTTTGATGTACAAAAAAAGAAATACTTGGGAAATGTTAATGCTATTGGATTCTGTGGAAAGAAAAACAACCAGAGAAATTACCAAAACAACCGTGCTTTCCAAAAAGGATATAGAGGATATAAACAAAATCATAGTTAACACGACGCAAAATATGGAAGATACAACTTTTCTCAAGACTCAAAAGAAAAGTTGGTTTGGTCGCTTTAAAAATGTCTTCAAACCGGATTCAGATTCTATTCTTAAGGTATCCAAAAATCAAACCTTGATTACAGACTCATTGAAAATACCCATTATCACGGATACATTGACTCAATATATTGATGAAATGCTTCTGACAAACGACCGACAAAATAATATATTTATTCAAAAATTAGTTACTAGACAAAACAGCTTGAACCGGGCTAATGAACGTTTGACCTCCCAAATTAATAAGATAATGAGAGACTTAGAACGAAGAGAATTTATTAATTCCATGAATTTAATTCGGGAAAAAGAAGATGCTCTTAAACGCTCTAATAAAATAGTTTCAAATATTGGATTTTGGGCTTTAGGCTCAACACTTTTGTTCTTAATTCTCAGTTTAAGGTCTTTGAATAAAAATAAGGAATACAGAAAAGAATTAGAACAATCAAAAAAGACAACGGAAAAATTACTCGTTGCCAGAGAACGTTTAATTCTGTCCATCACTCATGACATTAAGGCTCCACTCAGTTCTATTATCGGATATTTAGAGTTATTAGTCCGAAGTAAATTCCCGGATAAAGAAAAATATTATCTGGAGAATATGCAAAACTCAGCAGAACATGTTTTAGATCTTGTAAAAAATTTATTGGATTATCATGTCTTGGAATCAGACCAGCAAGCTATTGACATAATGCCTTTTTCTCCGACAATTCTTTTGGATTCGATATACAAGAGCTTCATCCCTTTGGCTCAAAAAAAGAATCAACATTGGGTTTTCGAAGCAAATATCCTAGAAAAAGAAGATCTCATTTATATTAGTGACCCTTATCGCATCAGACAAATAATCAATAACTTGATTTCAAATGCCATTAAATTTACGCCTGAAGGTGGAAATATATCAATGAAGTGGTCGATAATAGAGCAACGAATTTTGAATGTTTCTATCAAGGATGACGGTCCGGGTATCTATGAAGAAGACAAACAATTTATCTATGAAGAATTCAAACGATTGAAAACGACTACCGGATCCGAAGGAACAGGACTGGGACTTGCAATCACACATAAACTGATCAAACTACTTGGTGGTGAAATTAATCTTATTTCCGAATTTGGAAAGGGTTCTGAATTTATCGTTAAGATTCCAATAGAAAAAAGTGATGTCAATACCGAAAAATTTAAGGATGCAATGAACAAAAAACATGTTCCTAAATTAAATATTGGGGATAAAAAGGTACTCTTCATTGACGATGATCCGGTGCAATTGAACCTTTTGTCTGAATTAATGAAATATGAAGGGATAACACCTATTATATGTAATGATTCATTAGAAGCTTTGGATTTATTGCAAAGAGAGAAATTCGATATTGTCTTTACCGATATTCAAATGCCGGATATGAGTGGTATTGAATTGGTAGAACGTATTCGAATGGGATCCTTTAACGATTGTAAAACGGTACCCGTCATTGCCTTATCGGGAAGTTCAGATATGCGTGAACGTGATTACATTGAAGCCGGATTTTCTGATTTTCTATCTAAACCTTTTACTTCCGATCAACTCATATCCATAATATTGAAATTTCTCGGGCCTAACGATGTAAAACAGTCGGAATATAGTTCGATATCTCAAAGTTCCGGGCTTGCTACTCTTTCCGATTTTGCAGGTGAAGACACGGAAGCCGGATCTGCTATAATAAAATCGTTTATTGATGAGAATAAACAAAATATGCAAATCCTGAAAGAAGCTCTGGCTAAAGATAATTGGGACGCGATTCAAAAGATCAGTCACAAAATGCTTCCGTTGATGAGGATGATTTCTGCAAACGAAATAGTAGAAATATTAAGCAAATTTGAAAAAGGATATCAGGGAAAAGAAAAAGAGGATACTCTGTTTAAATTATTGGATACTCAAATCAAAGAAGCTGAAGATTTTTTATCTTTACTCAATAATAACAACTAGAAAAATATATACGTATGAAAATTTTAATTGCAACAGACAAACCGTTTGCGGCTGAAGCGGTGAATAGTATTCGGAAAGTGATTGAGGATGCCGGTTTTCAATGTGTTCTATTAGAAAAATATACGGAAAAGTCGCAGCTTTTGGATGCTGCTTCTGAAGCAAATGCTATTATTATCCGTAGTGATATTATTGATGCGGAAGTATTAAATGTTTCTAAAAATCTAAAAATTGTAGTTCGTGCCGGAGCCGGTTATGATAATGTTGACCTGGATACAGCAACTGAAAATAATGTTTGTGTCATGAATACTCCGGGACAAAACTCGAATGCAGTAGCCGAATTAGCATTAGGCTTGATGGTATATGCCATGAGAAATTTCTACGATGGTTCTTCCGGAAGTGAACTATTGGGTAAAAAACTGGGAATCCATGCTTATGGTAATGTCGGACGTAATGTCGCCAGGATTGCAAAAGGCTTTGGCATGGATGTTTACGCTTTTGATCCCTATTGTCCTGAGGAAATAATGGGACAAGACGGTGTTAAACAGGTAAAAACTGTTGAAGAATTATATTCAACCTGCCAATTTATATCTTTACATATCCCTGCAACTGCAGAAACTAAAAATTCGATCAACTACGCTTTGTTAAGCAAAATGCCTAAAAAAGCCCTGTTGATCAATACCGCCCGCAAAGAAGTGATTAATGAAACAGAATTGGTCAAGTTGATGGAAGAACGTCCGGATTTCAAATATGTAACGGATATTATGCCCTCAAATCATGAAGAAATGGTGGCTAAATTTGAAAAACGCTATTATTCAACTCCCAAAAAGATAGGAGCTCAAACTGCTGAAGCAAACAACAATGCAGGAATTGCTGCTGCAAATCAAATTGTGGATTTTTTCAAAACAGGGAATCAAAAATTCAGAGTCAACAAATGAATAATATAAAGCTACGTCTGACTGTCCTCCAATTCATGGAATTCTTTATCTGGGGGGCGTGGTTAATCTCGTTCGGAAATTACATGTTTAGTAAAGGCATGGGGGAAAATATTGGAACCTTATTTGCTTCGCTAGGATTTGCCTCTCTAATAATGCCTACTATAGCCGGAATTATTGCAGACCGTTGGATTAATTCAGAAAGACTATTGGGCATTTTACACCTTTTGGGTGGAGTGTTTTTATTCATGGCCTCAAGAGCTAATGATTTTGGACAATTGTATCTATTCATGGTACTTAACGCGTTGGTTTTCATGCCAACCATAGGACTGAGCTATTCCGTTTGTTACAGCATATTAGGACAAAAAGGAATGGATACTGTCAAAATCTTTCCTCCTATCCGAGTTTGGGGAACTGTCGGGTTTATTGTAGCTATGTGGATTGTCGATCTTGCAGGATGGGGAATCAGTTCTAATCAACTGTTATTAGCCAGTGGTTCTGCTATATTTTTAGGCTTGTATTCGTTCTCACTTCCGCCTTCACTACCAACAAAATCTCACAAAAAAGGGTCTTTAATCTCTGCTCTGGGGCTAGATGCATTGGTATTGTTAAAAGAAAAACGAATTGCTGTTTTCTTCTTTTTTGCATTTTTATTGGGAATATGTTTGCAAATAACCAATTCTTACGGCAGTCGATTTATTGGCAGTTTTAAAGGAATCTATCCAGATTCTTTTGCTGTCAAATACAATAATATCTTTTTGTCTATCTCACAAATCTCTGAGGCTCTGTTTATATTAGCAATTCCATTTTTCCTTCGAAGATTCGGCATAAAAACGGTAATGTTAATGAGTTTCGGAGCATGGGTACTAAGATTTGGGCTTTTTGGTATCGGAAATCCCGGATCTAACATAGGCATGGTCTGGTTAACTTTATCCATGATTATTTATGGTATGGCCTTTGATTTTTTCAATATATCAGGTTCTCTTTTTATTGAACAGGAGACTCCTTCTAAATTCCGTTCCAGCGCACAAGGTATGTTGATGATGGTAACTAATGGATTGGGCGCTATTTTGGGAAATATTGGAGCCCAGGCCATTATTAATCATTTTACATCTGCAGATGGCAAAACAACAGAATGGAGTACCTGCTGGTTTATTTTCGCAGGGTATGCTTTAGTTATAGGTATTGCTTTTGCTATCTTTTTCAAATACAAACACATTCCGGAAAACACCAAAAATTTCCAGCATTAAACAATGAAAATTAGTTTTAATATTAACTTCCATACAATCTGGGGGCAAACCCTTTATGTAATAGGTTCAATTTCTGAATTAGGTGCATGGAATGTTTCCATGGCGCAATCTATGAAATATATGGGCGATGGAAACTGGAATCTGGAAATTGAATTGCCTAACGAAGAAATAAGTTTTGAATACAGGTATTTCATGTGTTCAAATGAAAAGCTAATTTTTGAAGAATGGCAAAAAAATCATCATTTCTCTACTGATAAAACAGAATCTTCTTATTTCTTACTCGACTATTGGCAAAACCGGCCACAAAATCAGGCATACTATTCTTCTGCATTTATAAAAAGTTTTTTTGCTCATCCCTGTAATAAATTCGAGAGAGTTATAAAGTCAAGCAAAAAATTAATAATCAAAGTATTAGCTCCGCATATTGGACGAAATCAGAGCCTTTGTATTTCCGGAAATCAAGAAGAAATCGGATGTTGGGATAATAGTAAATTGCTCATCATGGGATGTGACCATTTCCCTGAATGGAACATCGAATTAGATGCCTGCAAATTAACATACCCAATTGAATATAAGCTTTGTATCATTGACAACGACAGCAAAGAAATCATTCGATGGGAAAATGGAGAAAATCGAATTTTGAATTTACCTCCACTAAAAGAACATGAAACAGGAATTATTTCCGGATTGCAATTTCGTGA
>JAVBUX010000121.1:0-17706 GCA_031554915.1 Bacteroidales bacterium
ACAGGGAGGAATTGCCTCTGTTACAGCTCCTTTTGATGATTTCGAAAAACATATCAAAGACACTTTAATTGCAGGAGACAGCATGTGTGACTTAGAAGTTGTCGAAAAAGTAGTACGGGAAGCTCCTGCTCAAATCAATGAGCTAATCAGCTGGGGTGTTGATTTCGACAAAGATGACAAAGGAAATTTCGACCTACACAAAGAAGGTGGACACTCAGAATTCCGTATTTTACATCATAAAGATACTACTGGAGCTGAAATCCAGAAAAGTTTGATACAAAGCATTAAAAATCACCCGAATATCAAAGTTTTCGATCATCATTTTGCGATTGAAATTCTAACCCAACACCATTTGGGGGAAACTATCACCAAACATACCGAAAATATTGAATGTTACGGAGCTTATGTATTAAGCGAACGTACCCGTAATATCCATACTTTTCTGTCAAAAGTAACTTTGATAGCCACAGGAGGTATTGGAAGTGCATATCAGACAACTACTAATCCATTGGTTGCCACAGGCGACGGAATTGCTATGGTATATCGTGCCAAAGGTTTGGTCAAAGATATGGAATTCATTCAGTTTCACCCTACTGCATTATATAATCCAAAAGAACGTCCTTCATTCCTTATTACAGAGGCTATGAGAGGCTATGGGGCTGTTTTACGAACAGTGAACGGAAAAGAATTCATGCAAAAATACGATGAACGTAAGTCATTAGCCCCTCGTGATATTGTAGCCCGTGCCATCGACACAGAAATGAAAAATAGAGGAAATGATTATGTTTATTTGGATGTTACTCATAAAGATCCGGAAGAAACGAAAAAACATTTTCCTAATATTTACGAAAAATGCCTGAGTGAAGGAATTGATATAACCAAAGATTTTATCCCTGTAGCTCCTGCTGCACATTATTTGTGTGGAGGAATCGCAGTCGATTTGAATGCTCACTCAAGTATAAACCGTCTATATGCCTGTGGTGAATGTGCCTGTACCGGATTACATGGAGCTAATCGATTGGCTTCTAATTCTTTAATAGAAGCTGTTGTGTATGCAGATTCAGCAGCAAAACATGCTAAAGAATTTGTAGGCAACTATAGTTTTAATGAAAAAATTCCTGCCTGGAACGATGAAGGAACATCTCTTCCTGAAGAAATGGTTTTGATCACTCAAAGTGTGAAAGAAGTTGGTTTAATCATGTCAAATTATGTAGGAATCGTACGTTCAAATCTTCGTCTGAAACGCGCATTCGATCGTCTTGATATCCTTTATCAGGAAACAGAAAATCTCTTCCAACGTTCTATCGTATCAAGAGATATATGTGAACTAAGGAATATTATTAATGTTGGCTATCTGGTCATCAAACAGGCTATGGAACGAAAAGAAAGTCGGGGATTGCATTATACAATAGATTATCCGGAAAAAAATCATTTGAGATAAAGTATTTCGCACAGATTTCACAAGTAAATTCATGTCACTTGTGAAATCTGTGCGAAATAATATTAAAAAAATATATTAGGAATACTCAATCTGCTATTTCTATTTAAAACCATTGTCTTTTTGATCTCCTGCTTCAAATCTTCCAGTTTCACTTTCAAACCTTCTAATTCTCCTTCATGAGTTGGTGACTCCAGAAAGAATTGTAAGACAATTTCCATTCCGAAAGATTCAAAAACATGTTTTTCACAAGCAGTTAAATTGTTAATCAAGTCACTTTCATACAATTTTGTTTGCTGATCAACCAAATTAACCAGAACTACCTTTTTCTTTTTCAAGAGTTTTTTAAAATTTCCATCATCAGAAATAGAATAAGCAAATCCTTCAGTGAAAATGCGATCTATATATCCCTTAATTAAAGCCGGCATTCCGGTTGGCCAGATCGGATAAACAAATATTAAATAATCTGATTCGGCAATATATTCCTGTTCTATTTTAACATCTTCTAATACAGTACCCTGTTGTGCAGCAGTAATATCATCATCACTCATTATAGTGTTGAAATTCAGTTCATGTAAATTTCTGAATTCAACATTTATCTTGTATTTATCATATATTTGTGATAAATGTGACCAGATTACTTCATCTAATTTTTCATTTTTTAAATGACATAATATTACCAACTGTTTCATAGCAGTTACCTCTTACGAGGATTTTTTTAATAATTCGTCTTCTTTGGCTCAAAATAAGACTGAGGATGATCACATGCAGGGCACATGTTAGGTGCGTTTTTACCTTTGTGAACAAAGCCGCAATTACGACATTGCCATTCTATTTCCTCTCCTTTTTTGAACACTTCATCAGCTTCAATATTTGCCAGAAGTTTACGATAACGGGCTTCATGCTCAGCTTCCACACGTGCAATCATACGGAAAGCCGTAGCACCTTGCGGAAAACCTTCTTCTTTTGCAACTTCTGCAAATTCTTTATAGAGTACATCCCACTCTTCCAGCTCACCTTCAGCAGCAGCAAGAAGATTTTGGGCTGTGGTTCCGATAATTCCGGCCGGATAAGTAGCCGTAAGTTCTAACATACCCCCTTCAAGGAACTTAAAAAAACGTTTAGCATGTTCTTTCTCCTGATCCGCAGTTTCCAGGAAAACACCTGCTATTTGTTCATAACCTTCTTTTTTCGCCTGACTGGCAAAAAAAGTATATCTTGTTCTTGCCTGACTCTCACCTGCAAAAGCTTTTAACAAATTTTGCTCTGTTTTTGTTCCTTTAATACTCTTCTGTTCCATTTTTTTAATATTTAATAAATAAAATTCACATAGCAAGCCTTAACTTTAAAACGTATCAAAAGCAAAATTGTTCATTTCTGAAACTTAATATCAGCATTGTTTTATAACTTTGCAACCGTTTTTAAAGATATATAGCGAATATACGAAAAATATTTATAAAAATGAAATATTCAGACATAAAAAAATTCTGTTCAGACTTCCAACCGAAGTTATTCAGTTCTCTCAAAGATTATTCAAAAGAAAAATTTACTGCTGATTTAATGGCAGGAATCATTGTTGGTATTGTAGCTCTACCACTGGCCATTGCATTTGGTATAGCTTCAGGAGTAAGTCCTAAAGAAGGCTTGATTACTGCAATTATAGCAGGATTTATTATTTCTTTTTTTGGTGGAAGCACTGTTCAGATCGGAGGTCCAACCGGTGCGTTCATTGTTATTGTTTACGGAATTATACAAAAATTTGGAATTCAAGGATTGGCGATAGCGACAGTAGTTGCCGGTGTTATGCTCATCTTAATGGGAGTGTTAAAACTTGGAACAATTATCAAATTTATGCCTTATCCTATCATTGTAGGTTTTACAAGTGGTATTGCACTCACTATTTTTACCACTCAAATGAAAGATCTATTCGGATTAACGATGGAACATGTACCGGCAGATTTTATTCCTAAGTGGATCGAATACGGAAAAGCAATATCTACAATTAACCTATGGTCGCTCGCAATAGGAATAACGAGTATATTAATCATCATCTACTCTCCCAAATTAATAAAAAAAATACCCGGTTCATTAATAGCTATCATAGTCATAACTATCATAGTCTATTTATTAAAAAATCATTTTGGGATTACAGGTATTGAAACCATTGGAGATCGTTTCAAAATAGACGATTCTCTCCCAAAACCAACCATTATTCCTATTAATTTAGAAACTATTAATCTATTACTTCCTGCTGCATTTACCATTGCTATGTTAGGAGCCATCGAATCATTGTTATCAGCAACAGTTGCTGACGGTGTGACGGGTGATAAACATAATTCCAATACAGAATTAATTGCACAGGGAGCTGCTAACATTATCACACCTATTTTTGGAGGAATACCTGCTACAGGAGCAATTGCTCGTACGATGACTAATATCAATAACGGCGGAAGAAGTCCAATTGCAGGTATTGTTCATGCCATAGTACTGTTACTTATTTTGTTATTTTTAGTTCCATTGACAAATCACATTCCCATGGCTTGTTTAGCCGGTGTTTTGATTATTGTGTCCTATAATATGAGTGAATGGCGTACTTTCCGTTCTATACTCAAAAATCCTAAATCAGATGTAGCGGTTTTATTGGTTACTTTCTTTTTAACCGTCATTTTCGATTTAACTATCGCCATTGAAATAGGTTTATTAATAGCTATGTTATTGTTTATGAGACGTGTAACTGAAACATCTCACATTTCTATCATTAAAGATGAATTAGATATGGAAACCGATGCTGAAAAAACAGCTGATAATGATAAACTTGTTTTACCAAAAGGAGTTGAAATATATGAAATAGACGGTCCATTCTTTTTTGGTATAGCAAATAAATTCGATGAAAGTATGAAACAATCCGGTGGAGAAAAATCAAAGATCCGGATCATTCGTATGAGAAAAGTACCATTTATGGACTCTACAGGATTACATAACCTTGAAAGTTTATATCGTCTATCAGAAAAAGAAGGAATCCAATTGGTATTATCCGGAGTAAATGAAAAAATTAAAAATATGTTGATTAAATCCGGATTTACTGAAAAAATAGGAAAAGATAATATTTGTAGTGATATAAATAAGGCTTTATACAGAGCAGAAGAACTACTCAACAATTGATAGAAGGAAAAATGAAGGAAATGAAAGTAATCAAATTATTTTCATTTCCTTCACTTTCAATTTTAAAGCTTCAATTTAGCAGAAATCTCCAACATCTTCTCTATAGGTTTTACTGCTTTTTTCCTGACTGCTTCATCTACAAAAATTTCAGGCATCTCGTATTTCAGGCAATTATACAATTTCTCGATTGTATTCAAACGCATAAAACTACACTCATTACAAGCACAAGTACTATCGTTTGGAGGTGCAGGAATAAACATTTTATCCGGATTTTTCTTTTGCATTTCATGAAGAATACCTGATTCTGTTGCAACAATAAATTCTTTATTATCCGAATTTGTTGCAAACTTCAACAATGAAGCTGTAGAGCCTACATGATCAGCTAATTTCAATATTACACTTTTACATTCAGGATGAGCTAATAATAAAGCATTTGGATGCTCATTTTTTAATTCAATAATCTTTTCAAGTGAGAATTGTTCATGTACATGACAAGCACCATCCCAAAGCACCATATTTCGCCCTGTAATACTATTTATATAATTTCCAAGGTTCCTATCCGGACCAAATATAATCGGCGTTTCTGGAGGAAAACTTTCTACAATTTGCTTTGCATTTGTAGATGTTACCACAATGTCAGTTAAAGCTTTTACTGCAGCAGTTGTATTTACATACGAAATAACCGTATGCCCGGGATGAGCTTGTATAAATTTTTCAAATTCATCTGCCGGACAACTATCTGCCAAAGAACAACCTGCATTCAGGTCAGGCACAAAAACTCTTTTTTCAGGACAAAGTATTTTAGCTGTTTCGCCCATAAAATGAACACCACATAAAACAATGATATCTGCAGTTGTTTTAGCAGCCCATTGAGCTAAAGCCAAACTATCACCAACAAAATCAGCAATATCCTGAATTTCTCCGGTTTGATAGTAGTGGGCAAGAATGATTGCATTCTTTTCTTTTTTCAAATCAGAAATTTCTTTTTTAATATCCAGGTCTTTTGGTACCGGAATATTCAAAAATCCAGCTGGAGAGATGTTTTCAACCATTGTTATATTATATTTATTTTTTAAACTTTAAAAATTAAAAATGATGATTATAATATCCTGTTGAAAAGTCTGAAAAGATAATGTTAAATAATTTGCTTTTGAAGTTATTAATATACCATGCAATCTTTCGTCTTACTTATCAACAATCTTTATTTTACAACTCATTGAAAATAAGCTGTTTCATGTTTTTTATCAACCACTGTTGAAAAGTGCAAAGTTAAAAACTTTATTACAGAAAAACCAGTTGTTCTTGTGTAAAACTATGCTGATATTTTAAGAACAAAAACCAATAGCAAAAAGATTACTTCTCGAAATAAAAAATATACGATAAAGATTCAATACGAGTCAAGGGAAATTTTTCAAAAGTAATCAACAGTTTTCCACAGGTTATTAACGAGGAAAAATCTTTTCCAGAATGATCTTTGTTGATCCTATGTTATTATGAACATATTCTCCGGCTTGTTTACCAGCCTTGCTAAGTAGTTCACGATAAGATAACAATTCATTCATTTTTTGATTAAAAGAAGTTTGATCCAGAATAGAAAAGGCACCATGGCAGCCGATGAGATCGTTTGCTTCTTTAAATTTGTGGTAATTAGGTCCGAAAATAACAGGAATACCATATACGGCAGCCTCTAAAACATTATGGATTCCAGCACCAAATCCCCCGCCGATATACGCAATTTCTCCATAACGATAAATGGAAGAAAGCATACCGAAACTATCGATGATTAAACAATCAATATTTTCAACTTGATCTTCTGTAACTTTGGAATAAAAAGCGTAAGGACGTTTTAATTTGGATGTAATGTATTGAAGATGTTCTTCTTTTATTTCATGAGGAGCAATGATCAACTTCATAGAGTGATGATCATTAAAATAAGGAATGAATAACTCTTCATCTTTAGGCCAGGAGCTTCCGGCAACTAATGCCAAATCTTTTCTGTCAGAATTGTCTATTCGTAGGAATTTTTCAATTATATCAAACGATTTACGTTGTTCAAATACTTCTGCTACACGGTCGAAACGGGTATCCCCTGAAATACTGGCATTAGTAATTTTGTATTTATTCAGTAATTCTATGGAATCTTGGTCTTGTACAAAAAGCCAGTTAAAATCTTTTAATACAGAACGATAACCGGATCCATACCACTTGAAAAAGATTTGTGACGGTCTGAAAATAGCAGAAACAATATAGGTAGGAATATTTCTTTTATGCAGTTGATTGAGATAATTTTGCCAAAATTCGTATTTGATAAATATGGCCATCTCCGGATTTGCCAGTTTGAGAAATTTTTTGGCATTACGATAAAAATCAAAAGGCAAATAACAAATAATGTCGGCTCCCTGATAGTTTTTACGGACTTCATAACCTGATGGTGAAAAAAAAGTCAGCAAAATTTTGTATTCCGGATGCTCTTCCTTGATTTTTTCCATCAAAGGACGACCTTGCTCAAACTCCCCTAAAGAAGCAGCATGAAACCAAATATACCGGGATTTAGGGTCTATTTGTTTTCGAAGAATATCAAACGTCAGCTTTTGTCCTTTAACCATTAATCCTGCCTTCTTGTGGTAAGGCGAGATAAGTCGGACAATCATCGCATAAAGTCCAATGATGAGACTGTACATAACGTTATTTTAAAGTTTCTATGGCCTTTTTCAATCTGTATAAAACATCTTCTTTTCCAAGGATTTCTGTAATATCGAAGATATGAGGACCTTTTGATTCTCCTACCAGTGCCAAACGGAAAGCGTTCATGATGTTTCCGAGGTGATATTGTTTTTCTTCAATCCATGTTTTGACAATCTCTTCTGTATTGTGGGCTGAGAAATCAGATATTTTTATCAATACATCGCTAAGTTCAGTCAATTGTGTTGCTGATTCGGGTTTCCAGCGTTTGGCAACCGTTTTTTCGTCGTAAGAAGTAGGCGCAACAAAGAAAAATGAAGATTGCTCCCACAACTCTTTGACAAAATTCACACGTTCTTTTACCAGCCCGACAATTTTAATAACATTCTCCATCGATGAAGAAACTTTGTTTTCTTTCAGGAGTGGAAGGAACATTTTTGCAATTTCTTCATTGGATTTTATCTGGATATATTGATGGTTGAACCATTCTCCTTTTTTGTAATCAAATTTTGCACCGCTTTTGCTGCACTTTTCGAGGGAGAATAAATCAATTAATTCGTTCATTTTCAATAACTCCTGATCGTTTCCGGGGTTCCATCCCAAAAGGGCAAGGAAATTTACAACAGCTTCTGGTAAGTAGCCTGCTTCGCGATATCCTGACGAAGTTTCTCCACTTGTGGGGTCCTTCCATTCCAGTGGAAATACAGGGAATCCTAACCGGTCTCCATCTCTTTTGCTTAATTTTCCATTTCCTTCAGGTTTCAATAATAAAGGCAAATGCGCAAATTGAGGAGCAGTCCACCCAAAATAACGATACAACAGAACGTGCAATGGTGCAGAAGGCAACCACTCTTCTCCACGGATCACATGAGTTATTTCCATCAAATGATCATCTACGATATTTGCAAGATGATAAGTTGGAAGTCCGTCTGAAGATTTATAAAGAACTTTATCGTCTAGTACAGAAGAGTTTATAATGACTTCTCCACGAATTAGATCGTTGACGATCACATTCTCATTTGGTTCAATTTTAATGCGGACAACGTATGGTGTTCCTTCAGTAATACGCTTTTGCATTTCTTCAGAAGAGAGAGTGAGAGAGTTTGTCATAGACATTCGGGTAGATGCATCATATTGAAAATTAGCAATTTCCGAACGTTTTGTTTCCAGTTGTTCCGGTGTGTCGAAAGCGATATATGCTAAGCCTTTTTCGCAAAGTTCATCAATATATTTTTTGTAGATATTTTTACGTTCCGATTGGCGGTAAGGAGCGCATTTTCCTCCGACATGAGTACCTTCATCAAAAGTTATTCCTAACCAGTTGAATGATTCAATGATATATTCTTCAGCTCCGGGTACGAAACGTTGACTGTCTGTATCTTCTATTCTCAGGAGAAGATCGCCACCATGTTTTTTAGCAAAAAGATAGTTGTATAAAGCTGTACGGACACCTCCGATGTGTAATGGACCCGTTGGACTCGGGGCAAACCTGACTCTTACTTTTTGTTCTGACATAAACGGTCTGTTAATTGAAATTTCCGCAAAAGTACGCATATTTATTATTTTTTTATTACTTTTCGGCAAATTTCAATGGTTTTACATGGTTAATAAGTATTTCAAAATATCAATTTATACATTTTTCATCATAGTTGCTTTATTGATTATTGCGCTATTTCCTCGTGAGGGGAGGTTTCGTTATACATTCAATGAAGGAAAACCCTGGAAGTATGGTTTGGTTACTGCTCAGTTTGATTTCCCTATTTATAAACCGGCAGAAGAGTTGAAAAAAGAACAGGATAGCATTTTGACAAATTTTCAACCATATTTTTCTAAAAATAATGAATTGGTTAATACGCAGATAGCAAAATTTGAAAAGGATTACGGACAAAAATGGGAACGAGGCTATATTTACTATGTGACAGATATCTTACGAAAATTGTATAATGCTGGGATTTTGCAGGTTGATGATTATAATTTCCTGAGGGATAATCAGTATAGTCAATTTAAAATTTTTGAAGGAAATGTTGCTGCCAGTCATCCTGTGGCTGAAATTTATACTGTGAAATCGGCATATTCCCGTATTTTCGAAGATTGTCCCACTTATTTAAATCTTCAGATTTTAAAATCCGGGAATCTGGAGGTTTATCTGGTTGAAAATCTGGAATACGATGAGACTACTTCTGAAAAAGTAAAGAATGATTTATTGCAACAGATATCGCCTTCAAATGGCATGGTTCAGGCTGGAGAACGGATTGTGGACAGAGGAGAAATCATTGATAAAAAAACATTTGATATTTTATCCTCACTTAAACGAGTCTCAGAAGACCGCACCGGCAACTTGAATCGTCAAGCTCGCTTTTTAGTGGGGATAGTTATTTTGGTAACAGGCTTATTGGCCTGTTTTATGTTCTATCTGTATTTTTTCAGATCGAATATTTATCATCGACGTAAGCACGTCATTTTCATGTTATCGTTGATTGCCGGTTTTACTCTGTTGACAGAACTTAGTGTAAAATTCGCCATGTTCAATGTTTATGTGATACCATTTGCAATTATTCCCTTGACTATTCGGACTTTTTTTGATTCCCGTACGGCACAAATGACGCATATTATTACAGTTCTGATGTGTTCTTTGATGGTTCCGTTTCCATTTGAATTTATTATTCTCCAGTTTATGACCTGTATGATGGTTATATTTATCCTGAAAGACCTGACCAAACGTTCTCAATTGATACAATGCTCTTTTTATGTTTTATTGGTTTATGCTATAGTGTATATTGGTCTTGTGATGGTTCAGGAAGGCGATTGGAGTAAAATTAACTGGAGGATGTTTACCTATTTCGGAATTAATTTTGTGTTCCTGATGTTCACATACGCTTTAATTTATATTATCGAAAAACTGTTCGGTTATATCTCTAATGTCACATTGGTAGAATTATCTGATATTAATAATTCAATTCTCAGGGAATTATCGGAAAAATGTCCGGGAACGTTTCAACACTCTTTACAGGTTTCCATGTTAGGAACAGCTGCAGCAACCAAAGTACGGGCTAATCCGCAGTTAATTCGCACAGGAGCATTGTATCATGATATTGGAAAAATGGTTAATCCGGGGTTTTTTATTGAAAATCAGGTTGGGGGGATCAATCCTCATGATCGATTGGACTTTGAGGATAGTGCACAAATTATTATCAGTCATGTTGAAGAAGGGGTTAAAATTGCCAAAAAGAATAATTTACCGGCCATGATTATTGATTTTATCCGGACTCACCACGGAAAAGGTAAAACCAAATATTTTTATAATTCGTATAAAAATAAATATCCGGATAAACCGGTTGACGAGGCTTTGTTTACTTATCCCGGACCAAATCCCTATACCCGCGAAACAGCAATTCTGATGATGGCTGATGCCGTAGAGGCTGCATCTCGAAGCCTTAAAGAATATACAGACGAAACCATATCTTCTTTGGTCAATAAAATTATTGACTCACAGATTCAGGATGGTCTATTAAACAGAGTTCCATTGACGTTTCAAAATATTACTGAAATCAAGGAAGTATTTATTGAAAAATTAGTCACAATGTATCATTCCAGGATTAGTTATCCTGATTTGAAGGAAAAAACATAATTATTCTCTTTTGTATAACTCTGAAGTATAACCAATTCGCGTTCTTGGTTTATTTATCTCTTTGTTTTTGATTTGTAATTCAGCTAATGTTTCATTGATTAATTCTAATTGTATTCGGGTGTCATCGTTAATGTCGTAATAATCAGTGAATACCTCTTCAATATATTGTTTCAGCTCTTTAACCTCTTAACATTACGATGCCTAATTCTCCAAAGGCAAATGGCTCATATTTAGAGTATTTACCTTTTCCTTGATTTTCTAAGGTCACAATTTGTGACCTTAGAGAGTTATACTCATCCCGTGTCAATTCAAACATGAAGTCGTCTCCCTGAAAACGCTTCATGTTACGTCTTACTGCTTGTTTGAGAACTTTTGTTTCAATTCCGTATATCTCAGCTAAATCAAAATCAAGCATTACTTTGTAGCCGCGAATTTCAAAAATTTTGTTCTGGATAATTTGTTCTGGTTTGTTGGTGTTCATAAAATGTAAAATTAATAGTTAAGTGATATTGTAAATGTACGAAAATTTTAAGATCTGGATCGAAGTTCTTCTAATAATCCGTCACAAGCATCTTCCAAGAGATCCAAAACGAGTTCAAATCCATTATATCCTCCGTAGTAGGGATCCGGGATATGATCATGACTGAATTTTCTACAGTAATCAGTCATTCTGTGAATTTTTTCTTGGGATTCCAGATCCGGAGCTTTCTGCATTAAATGTTGGATATTGGAATCATCCATTCCGATAATCAGATCGAAATAAAAGAAATCTTTTGTTTTAATCGGACGTGAATGGGAAACAAGATCATACCCACGATTACTAGCATGGGATCTCATTCTCGAATCTGGTAATTCTCCTTCGTGATAACCTTGTATTCCGGCAGAATCGATTTCGAAAAATTTTTCCAATCCGGCTTCTTTCACTTTCTTCTTCATAATTCCTTCTGCAGACGGAGAGCGGCAGATATTACCTAAACAGACAAATAGTATTTTTTTCTTTTCCATATTTCAAAAGTGCTAATTTGTTAAACAGGATCAACGTCGTATTGTACTATTGCGTATTTGTATTGTGTATTCGACAATATTCGGGAACGTGTATCCTCCAATATTTCATGAAGGGTATTAAGTGATGCCGAAGTTTCTATTTTTAATAAAATTTTTTGTATGTAAAGCGATTGGATGCGGCTTACCGGAGGTTTATCCGGTCCCATAACGCGATCACCCAGGGCATTACGGAGTAAATCTGCATATTCTGATGCCATTTTTTTCAACAGCTCCTCATCTTTATGCTTCAAATTGATGTTGATGAGTCTGTAGAATGGCGGATAACGAAATAATTGCCGCTCTTCGATCTGCATCTGATACATGCCGGCATAGTTATGATGCAATACCATCTGAATCAGTAGGTGTTCCGGATGTGATGTTTGCAGGATTACCTCGCCTTGTTTTTTACGTCGCCCTGCCCGTCCGGAAACCTGCGACATTAATTGATATGCTCGTTCGTATGCCCTGAAATCCGGAAAATTCATCAATGAATCTGCATTCAGAATACCTACCAGGCTTACCTTTTCAAAGTCAAGTCCTTTGGAAATCATCTGGGTACCAATCAAAATCTGGGTTTTTCCCCGTTCAAAACGATCTATTATTTCTTCAAATGATTTTTTGTTTTTAGTGGTATCTGCATCCATCCGGTCAATTTTTGTTTCCGGAAACAGCTGCAATATTTCTTCTTCAACCTTTTCGGTTCCGAATCCTTGCGGTTTAAGGTCTTTATTACCACAATCAGGACATTTGGAAGGCGTAGGGTAGGTACTGCCACAATAATGGCAGGTAAGTTGGTTATAACGCTTATGATAAGTCAGGCTTACATCACAAAATCGGCACTTAGGGGTCCAGTCACAAATTTTGCAGGTCACCATAGGAGCGAACCCTCGTCTATTCTGAAAAAGCAGTATTTGCTCACCATTTTCCAATGTTTTCTGCATTTTTTCGATCAACAAAGGAGAGAAGAGCGATTTCATCCGTTTTTTTCTTCGCAGTTCTTTGACATCAACAGAAGTAATAAGCGGTAATTCTGTGTCTTCAAAGCGTTTACTTAATTCAACATAAGCGTATTTCCCTATTTGCGCATTGAAATACGATTCGACAGAGGGAGTTGCACTACCTAAAACTACTTTGGCTGAATGCATGTTGGCTAGCACAATAGCTGCATTTCGGGCATGGTAACGGGGGGCCGGATCTTGTTGCTTATAACTGGGTTCGTGTTCTTCATCGACAATAATCAATCCTAAATCCCTGAATGGAAGGAAAATAGAAGAGCGTACACCCAGGATTACCTGATATCCTTCATCGTTCAATAAGTTATTCCATATCTCAACACGCTCATTATCATTGACTTTTGAGTGATAAATGCCTAATTTATCTCCAAAAAAACGCTTTAGACGTCCTGTAATCTGTGCAGTTAAGGCAATTTCAGGAAGAAGGATAAGCGCTTGTTTATTTAGTTTCAAAGTTTCTGCAATCAAATGAGTATATATCTCGGTTTTTCCGGCAGATGTTACCCCATGAAGCAGACAAACATTTTTTTCTCTAAAGTTTTGTATAATTCCGATATATGCCTCTTGCTGGAGAGAGTTTAGCTTGTTTAATGGTAAAATTTCGTGCGAGTAAACTTCCAGGCGGCTTACTTCTTTTTCGTAGGTCTCAAAAATGTTTTTTTCGATGAGGCTGTTGAGAATTGCATCGTTCAGACCAGTTTTGGATAATAATTCTTTTTTGGAAACTTCTTTGGTCTCTTTTTCAATTCCGTGGTAAAGACCGGAAACTTGAGAGCATTCGAGATATGCCAATAATAATTTTTCCTGTTTTATAGCTCGTTTGACGAGATCGAAAGCTCCATGTAATTGCTCATTATCATGATATTGTTCCGTAAAACGAACAAAAGTTTCTTTTTTTTGCTTGTAATTTGTGGAGCTCTCCGTCCGAAATCCGGAGGGTAGTACAGCTTTATAAACCTCTCCTAACTTACATAGGTAATACTGTGAAAGCCATTCCCAAAATCGCAGTTGTGGTCTTCTCAATACCGGTTTATTACTTTCAACGGCAATGATTGGCTTGATTTCAAATCGGGATTCAGGTTCTATTTGATGAATATAGGCAACAATACCGGAATAATGTTTATTTTTTCCAAATTCGACCAGAACCATACTTCCGGACACAACCTGCTTTTCCATTTCCGGGGGAATGAAGTAAGTATAAGTATCGGCAATGGGTACAGGTAAAATTACTTCGACAAACATTAGAAAAAATAAGTGGCCGTAACAGACCAGGTTTTCATTTTTACACTATAATCTTTTACACTGTAATCATCAGTAAGAGAAAGCTGATAATTAGCTCCAACTTGTAAGTGTTTCAGTATTTCCACTCCGAAGCCAAAATTTAATCCGGCTCCAAAAGTCTTGTATTTAAATTGATCATTAATATCGGCAATTGAAAAATTATCGCCTGATATCCTGAAGCTGGCGTAAGGACCTGCTGTTCCATATACTCCAATGATATTCAATAACTTGATTTTATATTTTAGGTTTACAGGAAGATCAATCGATTGAGTTTCTTGAGATTCTTCGTCGAGTTTAAACCCTTGTTCAGAGTACAAAATCGCGGCATCCATGCCTAATCCAATGATAGGAAGATGAAACTCCATGATAGGTCCAACTTGGAATCCTGTAAAATTATCAGGATTTAAAGTATTCCAGCTGAATGAGGCTTTTGAAAGATTCACACCTGTTTTGATTCCCAGACGGACAGCCTGTATTGGAGCAATAGTCAAAAAGAAAAGGCTAATAATAATCACGATATCCTTTTTCATAACATTGCAATATATAAAATTTCACATATAAAAAACACTTTGGTAAAGATAAATGTTATAAATCAATTTAATCCATATTTTTCTATAAAATATTTTAGATGATCTATATCTATTTCCATTTGGAAAATGTAGTCAGTGTTGTTAGTTCGAATAGTAAAACCTGCCTCTATGTGAGATGATTTTTTATTCCAACGTTCATTCTCCGAATCCATTACATGATTTTTTTGTAAAAAAATGAATTCCCGCGCCTGGGAAAAATTTTCAAACATCCATTGGATTGGTTTGTTTGATAAAACTCGTCTCCAGGAAGAATCTTCGATCATATCTATCCTTGAATAAACACAGTGTTGTAGGCAATCACGAAAAAATTCCGGTGATTGTGCGATGTTATAGGGGGTATTTTGATTGTTCATCATTGTAAATTTGTTATTTGGATATATATTGGGCGTATAATAATGTACTCCTATACGATCTTTTTTGGGTTTTTATTGATATAATCTTTCCAACTTTTATAATTATCTTCTTTAACTGGATTGTTACTTTGGAAAAAATGGCAAAGAGCTGCCGCCAATCCGTCGGTAGCATCGAGTTGTGGCAACATTTGATCATCCGGAATTTTCAAAAAACGTTGTAACATAGAGGCCACTTGTTCTTTGGATGCTCGTCCGTTTCCGGTGATTGACATTTTGATTTTCAAGGGTGCATATTCAAAAATCGGTAAGTCACGTGATAAAGCAGCTGCCATTGCAACTCCTTGTGCACGTCCAAGTTTGAGCATACTTTGAACATTCTTGCCGAAAAAGGGAGCCTCAATGGCCAGCTCATCAGGCAAATACTCTTCAATGAGACCAATTACCCGTTCGAATATTCTCCTGAGACGCAGGTAATGATCTTCATATTTGTCGAGTACAAGTACACCCATTGCCATAACAGATGGTTTGTTATTGATCACTTTCAATAAACCATAGCCCATTACGTTGGTTCCAGGGTCGATTCCCAGTATTATTTTTTCTTTTATCACTTGAAATACAAAAAAAGTTCTTACCTTTGCTACGCTTCGTATGGGGCATTAGCTCATCTGGCTAGAGCGTTAGACTGGCAGTCTAAAGGTGATCGGTTCGAGTCCGATATGCTCCACTTCATCGGACAAATCTAATAAAAAATTTTGATTTGTCCTTTTTGTTTCCTCCAAGCTGCTTGATATTGAGCGAAATAATCCAAAAACTTTATTCTCATTCAGTCTTTAATCTTAGATTCTCTTTGTTTTGTTCATTGAATGCTTTGGTTAAAACTTTATTCCATATTGGAATTAATTCACTGGGGATCGAATAAGAATACAATAATTCTCGAAACTTATTGTGCGTTGTGTTTAAGTTTGTATTACATGAATATTCTACCTTTGCTCGGACAAAGAGTTCAGCGGAAAAAAGCTTAATTTTGCGACATGAAAGAAAGAAGAAAGTACGATCGAGAATTCAAAGAGAATGCCGTTAGACTTAGTTGTCAGTGAGAAGATTTAATTACGCTATCAAGAGAATTAGGCATCAGCAGCAAGTTGTTGTCCACTTGGCGTAGTGAGTTCCGTTTTTCAAAGCCCATGGACGTTATGGAAGTCCCCGTATCAGCAAGGAACTTGAGAATGAGATATGAAGATGTCTCGTAAAATAGTTGCCAAATACATGAAACAGATGGGTCTTAAAAGTAAGTTATCTTGCAAATACAAAGCCACAACAAATTCTTCCCACAGGGAACCTGTGGCTGAAAATATCCTCAACAGGGGATTTATCACCAATGCGCCGGGGAAAAAGTGTGTTTCAGACATCACTTATCTTCCCACCTGTGACGGTTTTCTTCATTCGGATTTACTCAATCTATGAGTCGCAAAGGAAATTGTTGGGACAATGCCGTAGCAGAAAGCTTCTTCAAATCATTAAAAACGGAGCTAATATATGGGCAGAAACAAATGACTAAAGAACAGATGAGAATGGCGGTATTCCAGAATTTTGGAGAAAATATGAATCAATTAACTACAATATAAATCCTGCCGATTAACTCTTTGTCCGGAAAAAGCTAGGATATTCAGCTTTGTATAAGTCACGTCCATCGGTCAACCGGTATAAGGTTGTTTTTGTTGGGGAACAGTTTTATTCACATTTTGCGGAACCTTTCAGGGATGATTGTTGTTTATTAAAAGGTGAATTCTATTTTTAGGATTGGAATCAAGAAAAACAAGAATCTAAAAAACTTATAACAATGAAATTAAATCTGAAAACCATAGTTGCCCTGTCCGCAGTATTTGTGACGATTGCATTTACATCTTATGGTCAATCTCAGAATAAGGTTGAACAAACCGGAACTCAGTCGGGAAACATTACTGAGATCAAAGAAAAGATGTTTTATTCCCGCGCCTTGGAAGCCGCCATCTGGGGAATGCCACTCATGAACTTTGACGCCATGCGCCAAGGCTACCTGCGCGATGCCGGGGCGCAGTACAACGACGTGATCTACTTCTCGCAGTTTGCCAACTGGAAGTTCCAAACCACCACACCCAACAACTCAACCAACTACGTGATGTTCTTCTGCACCCTGAAGGACGGCCCCGTGATTGTTGATATACCTGTGCCCGAAGATGCCGCGCTTTTTGGCTCGCTTATCTCGGCCTGGAACAAACCGTTGGCAGATGTGGGAAACACCGAAGGCAGCAAAGGTACGGGTGGAAAATACCTCTTGATGCCCCCCGGCTATGAGGGAAATGTACCGGCCGGTTATACCGCCGTGCCGTCCTAAACATACAATATCTACAGCCTTGTGCGTATCATCCCCAAAAGCAGCAGCAAGAAAGATGTGGACAATGCCATCGCCTATTTAAAGAAACTAAAGATATATCCGCAAAGCAATCCATCAAAAGCCATCCGTTACATAGATGTC
>JAVBUX010000165.1:0-15243 GCA_031554915.1 Bacteroidales bacterium
GGTGGGAGAAATCATGTCAATCGGGAAATCATTTGAAGAAATCATACAAAAAGGTCTCCGGATGATCGGACAAGGTATGCACGGTTTTGTAGGCAATAAAGACCTGGAATTTACCGATCTGGACGAAGAACTGGCTAACCCGACAGACCTTCGCATCTTTGCCGTAGCAAAAGCGCTGGAAGAAGGATACTCCGTAGAACGTATCCACGACCTGACAAAAATCGATCACTGGTTCCTCAACGGATTAAAAAATATCGTTGATTACTCCAATAAATTAAAATCGTACAACTCCGTTGATGAACTTCCAGCTGATGTAATGAAAGAAGCTAAGCGCCTGGGATTCTCAGACTTCCAGATTGCTCGTTTCGTTGAAGATCCGGCAGAAAACATGGAAAAAGCCAATCTTAAAGTACGTACGGTAAGGAAAAAACAAAATATTTTGCCGGCTGTAAAACGTATTAATACAATTGCTTCGGAAGATCCGGATCTGACAAACTACCTCTACATGACTTACGGAGATACAGAAAACGATATTCCTTATTACAAAAATGAAAAAAGTGTTGTCGTACTGGGTTCGGGAGCATATCGCATCGGTTCTTCGGTAGAGTTCGACTGGTGTTCGGTCAATGCAGTGGAAACCGCACGAAAGCTCGGATACAAAGCCATTATGATCAATTACAATCCGGAAACGGTATCAACCGACTACGATATGTGCGATCGCTTGTATTTCGACGAACTCTCGCTGGAGCGGGTACTCGATATCATCGACCTGGAAACTCCCAAAGGAGTGATTGTTTCAGTAGGAGGACAAATTCCGAATAACCTGGCAATGAAACTGCACCGTCAGCAAGTGCCTATCCTAGGAACTTCTCCTGTCAGCATTGACCGGGCTGAAAACCGCCATAAATTCTCCAGCATGCTTGATCAACTGGGTATCGACCAACCTCAGTGGAAAGAGTTGACCAGTATGTCAGAAATCAACGAATTTGTAAACAAAGTAGGATTCCCGGTACTGATCCGTCCTTCGTATGTACTTTCAGGCGCAGCGATGAACGTCTGCTACACTCATGAAGAAATGGAAGCGTTTCTTCTTGCAGCCGCCAAAGTATCGAAAGAATACCCGGTAGTAGTGTCCGAATTTCTGCAAAATGCGAAAGAGATAGAATTTGATGCCGTAGCCAAAAACGGAGAGGTCATTGAATATGCAGTATCCGAACACGTTGAGTTTGCCGGAGTACACTCAGGAGATGCAACCTTGGTCTTCCCCGCACAAAAAATATACTTCGAAACATTCCGAAGAATCAAGAAAGTCAGCAAAATGATTGCTAAAGAGCTGAATATCAGCGGTCCATTCAATATCCAGTACCTGGCAAAGAATAACGATGTGAAAGTGATCGAATGTAACTTACGTGCATCCCGCTCATTCCCATTCGTATCTAAGGTACTGAAACGTAACTTCATTGAAACTGCTACTAAAATCATGTTGGATGCTCCTTTCGAAAAACCGGACAGTTCTGCATTCGATATCGAATGGATTGGAGTAAAAGCATCACAATTCTCTTTCACCCGCTTACACAAAGCTGACCCGGTACTTGGAGTGGATATGTCCTCAACCGGTGAAGTAGGTTGCATAGGTGAAGATTACAATGAAGCCCTACTCTCAGCAATGGTTGCCGTAGGTTATGATGCTCCGGCAAAAGGTATCCTGATCTCATCAGGTGCAGCCAAATCTAAAGTAGATATGCTGGAAGCCTGCCGCAAACTAGGAGAAAAGAACTACAAGATATATGCTACTTCAGGAACACAAAAATTCCTGGAAGAAAACGGTATCAAAGCAACTTCCGTCGATTGGCCGGATGAAGATGGAAAGAATAATGTACTGGATATCATGTCAAATCATAAAATTGACCTGGTAGTCAACATTCCAAAGAACCATTCCCGGAGAGAATTAACAAACGGATATAAAATCCGTCGCGCAGCGATAGACCATAATATTCCATTGTTAACCAACGCAAGACTTGCAAGCGCTTTCATCGAAGCTTTCTGTAACATGTCGGAAAAAGATATTCAAATCAAGAGCTGGCAAGAATATAAGCTGTAAGAACAGACATACCTACCATACAAAGTGTGTCAAAAGCCTAAGAATCTTATTCTCAGCAGCTTTTGACACACTTTATTTTAAATATCCCCTTCTGATTGTACAGACATATATACATTTGAAATATTCTGACAAAATTTTAGCTTAAAATAATCTAAAAAAATGTAACAAAATCATAATTATATCAAAGGAATATTCTAACTTTGAAGCCGTTTCTTTGCCCTTAAATTTTTAGAACACAATACAACAAGCAAGCTATTATTCTAATTTTAATTATATGGAAAATCCACGAAATTCTACGTGTAGCTCTAACCGTATCCAAAATAGCGGATGGAGCTTTATTCTTCTCCTAATGTGCATTTTTATGAATGTTTCGTTTGCTTTTGCACAACAAACACAAACTGTTACCGGTACCGTTCTTGATGAAACAGGAGAGCCAATGGTTGGAGTCAGTGTTATGGTAAAAAACACCGGAACAGGCACTTCCACTAACATTGACGGGTTCTATACTATTAATGTCCCTAAAACCGGCACATTGAAATTTTCATACCTGAGTTACAGAACCATAGAAATTGCTGTTGCCGGAAAAACAAAAATCGATGTAAAAATGGAGGAAGATCTCCAAATGCTGGACGAAGTTGTTGTAGTAGGTTATGGTACACAAAAGAAAAAAGATCTCACCGGATCTGTTACCAGCGTCAAAGCTGATGCATTCAATAAAGGATCTATCAATGCAAACCCACTCCAATTGGTGGAGGGTAAAGTAGCCGGATTAACTATTACAAGAGTAAATGGAAATGATCCTAATGCCGGACTGGCAGTCCAACTACGTGGAGTTTCCTCTGCCAATGGAAGTCAATCTCCACTTGTCATCCTCGATGGTATTCCCGGTGCAGATTTGAACACCGTATCTCCTCAGGACATTGAATCGATCGATGTTTTGAAAGACGGTTCTGCTGCCGCAATTTATGGAACTCGTGGAACAAACGGCGTAATCCTTATTACAACTAAAAAAGGAAAAGGTGGAAAAACCAAAGTTGATTTTGAAGCAATGTTATTTACCGAATCAATTGAAAAGAAATTGAAATCTCTCAATGCCGATCAATATTGGCAAATGAGTGTCGATAAAAATAAAGATATCATTGATAAGGGCTACAATACTAACTGGTTTGATGAAATGTTACAAACTCCTCTGAGTCAAATGTATAACTTATCTCTCTCCGGTGGATCCGAAGACCTTACTTATAGAGCTTCTGTCAGTTATAAAGACCAGGAAGGTATTGTTTCTGTCCCAACCAGCCGGGAAACCTTAACCGGACGACTTTCTTTAACACAAACCAGTTGGAACGGAAGACTAAAATTCGACATGAATCTGGCCTATTCCAATATAAGATCAGAATTTACCAGTTATGGTGCATTTGAACAGGCAGTAATTCGGAACCCTACCTTCCCTGTATATAATGAGGATGGTTCTTTCTGCTACTCTGAAAACCCATCAGAATTCGATTATAACCCGGTAGCTTATCTAAAAAATTTACAAAACGGATCTGAATACGACAGAATCATGGCCGATCTTCGAGCGTCCATTGAAGTTATCAAAGATTTGAAAATCAGCGCAATGGGTGCATTACGGAAAGATATGGACCTTACCCATTATTACGACCCCAGCACATCCGAATTCAATTCTAAATCCGGAATCAAAGGGGTTGCACAAAGAGTAAGTAGCGCTCACAGAGCACAAACATTCGAAATGACTGCCGACTATTTCAAACAGGTTGAAAAACACAAATTCTTCCTTATGGGAGGCTACACTTATCAGGACTTTGTAAATGAAGGCTTTGATGCTCAAAATCAGAATTTTTCTTCCGACGTTTTCTTATGGAATAACCTTGCAAACGGAACGTACCTGAAAGACGGAAAAGCATCGATGAACAGTTCAAAATCTTCTTACAAACTAATTGCTTTCCTTGGACGTTTAAACTATAATTATGATGAAAAATACCTGCTGACAGCCTCTATACGCCATGAAGGATCTTCCCGCTTCGGAGCAAATCATAAATGGGGAAATTTCCCTGCAATTTCTGCAGGTTGGCGTATCAGCAATGAATCTTTTATGAAAGGATTGAACTGGCTGTCTGATCTGAAACTGCGTGCCGGATACGGACTAACAGGAAACCAGATGACTACTAACTACATTTCCATTGCCCGTATGGGACAACAACAATATGTCTTACATAACGGCGAATGGATCCGTTCTTTTGGACCTTCCACTAATCCGAACCCGGATTTGAAATGGGAGGTCAAACACGAAGGTAATTTCGGATTTGATGCCAGTTTATTAAAAGACCGGCTAGGAGTATCCTTTGATGTTTACAGTCGTAAAAATACCGACTTACTTTATCAACCGCAGGCCACTGTTCCCGGGCTCATTCATGACCTGGTTTGGGCCAATGTAGGAGACATGAAAAGTAACGGTATGGAATTAGTCCTTTCTGGTGTCCCTATCATGCAAAAAGACCTTGTATGGAATGTTTCTACCAATATTTCACATAACGAAAGCCGTATTGTTTCCTTCGGAGGCGTTTCTGCTGCTGACTTCATGGAATTCGGATATTTAGGCGCCCCTGGCATTTTAGGAAATACCATCCGTGTGGAAAAAGGAGAAAAAGTCGGCAACTTTTATGGATATAAATTCATGGGATTCACAGAAAACGGCAAATGGATCTTTGACGATATCGACAATAATGGAGTTTATAATGACAAAGACAAACAGATTATCGGAAACGGTGTCCCTGAATATTTTGCAGGCCTGACAACCAACCTGACTTACAAACGGTTTGAGTTGACCTTGGGATTAAGAGCTGCTTTCAAATTTGATGTTCTGAATACCAAAGAAATCTATTATGGTAATCCTTATACCTTCCCGTCAAACAATCTGTTAATATCAGCTTTAGATAAACACAAAAACATCAACGATATCCCTCAATATTCCGATTATTATCTGGAAAAAGGAGACTATCTAAAAATCTCCAACCTGACTTTTGCTTATAATTTCAACACAAAGAAATTCTCCCAATTCGTTTCCGCACTACGGTTATACGCCAGTGCAGATAATCTCTATACTTTTACCAAATATTCTGGAATAGATCCGGAAGTGGCATCAAATGGTTTTACTACCGGAGTTGATGGCCGGAGTTTCTACCCCAGAACTCGTACATTTACATTTGGTATGAACCTGAGTTTTTAATCTTAAAATGACTGATTTAAAATGAAACGAATTATGAAACAAATAAAATACATATCAGGTATAGCTCTTATCGGTTGCGTTTCCCTGTTTTCTGGTTGCACAGACCTGAGTGAAACTGTTTATCAGGAGATCGTCACAGAAAATTACTATGAAAACGGAGATGCGGTTACTGCTGCTTATCTTTCCGTTTATGGCCCACTACAAGACGTGTGGGAGGAAAATTACTTCAATATCGTGGAATTTTCAACTGACGAAGCATGTCGCCCTACAAGGGTTCAAAACGGCTGGGACGGGGGGCAATGGATACGTTACCACCGTCACGAATGGTTACCTATGGAATCACGCATTGAAGATGTCTGGAACAAGTGTTTCAAAGGTATCGGTTTTGCAAATACCTGCCTGAAAGATTTCCCAACTTTAGATTTTGCTAAATTGCGCGTTAATGGCACCCGCGAACAAATGATGGCCGAATTACGTGGAATGCGTGCATTCTATTATTACATACTTTGCGATTTATTCGGAGGAGTACCTATTGTAGAGGTCGTTAGCGCAGACGCACCCGCCCGGAATTCCAGAACAGAGGTATTCGAATTTATTGAGAAAGAGCTTAAAGCTGTAATGAATGATCTTCCTGTAAAAGGAACCGGTGATAGTTATGGTAAAATGACTCAGGGAGCTGCCCAATCTATTCTGGCAAAATTATATTTAAATGCTGAAGAATGGACAGGCACTGCCCATTGGCAAGATTGTATCGCAGTATGTGATATGGTTATCAATTCCGGAAAATATCAACTGGACGCAGGTTGGCAAGACCCATTCCATTATTTCAATGAAAATTCCAAAGAAAATATTTTTGTAGTTCCTTATGATCAGCTTCACGCTAACCAGATGAATTATCCGGGACGCTTTTTACACTATACTCATGCTTATACTTATGGTTTTACAGTACCATCATCCAATGGAGTGTGTACTGAAAAGAGTTTTTATGAAAAATTCAAATCAAACGACTATCGTACAAAACAGTGGTTGGTTGGCCCTCAGTACATGGCAGATAAAAAAACTCCACTACCTTGCGTAATGGATATGGCCGGAAAAAATCTCGTACTTGACCCATATATTGAAAGTATGGAAAATGGAAAAGAAAACAGTGGAGTTCGTAACGTCAAATTTCAAATCCAATTCGGGACTCCTGATTATCCACAAGATAACGACATTCCTGTAACCCGTTATGCCGATATTTTGATGATGAAAGCCGAGTGTTTACTCAGAACCGGAAACAAAGCTGCTGCACTAACTTTGATCAATACAACCCGTGCACGCTGTTTTGCAGCAGGAGACCCTGACAGAGCTTACACGGACATCACAATGGATGAATTTTTGAATGAACGCGCCCGTGAATTTTCTTACGAATGTTACAGAAGACAAGATTTGATCCGTTTTGGTAAATTCAACGATGCCTGGTGGGACAAAGCTAAAACTGATGCAACAAAGAAATTATTCCCAATTCCGGATGCACGTGTAAAAGCGAATCCTAATATGAGTCAAAATCCTGGTTATTAATTAATTGAAAAATTTAAGATGTGATTTTATGAAACAATTTAATATATTCAAAAACAGAATTGTCAATCGGAGATCGGCCTTAGGCAATTGTTTAATTGCATTAGCAATCGTTTTCTGTTATACCGGATGTAAAGATGACGATGAAAAAACTTATGTCCCCGTTACCTCAATAACAGCAAGTGCAAAATCATTGACACTTGAGATGGGACAAAAAGAGGCATTAGTTGCAACAATCAGTCCTGAAAATGCCACTATACAACGTTATTCATGGGAAAGTTCAAGTCCGGGTGTAGCTTCTGTCACTAATTCAGGAATTGTGACCGGCTTGATAAAAGGGAGTACTAATATCATCCTGAAATCACCTCGTGAAGGTTGGACAGATACCGTAAAAGTAACTGTTCTTGGTCCTCCGATTGATGTAGCGAAGGTGGCAGGAACTTATACCGGAACTGTTACAATGGATGGAGCAACTGCTGCAACAAATGTAGGGTTCACGATCCAATTCACTTCCGAATCGACTATAAGTATTGATACAAGAGCCACTGTGATGGGAGGCTTAATGACTCTGCATGTTCATGGCAATGCTCTTTCCGTAGTCAGAAATGATGATGATACTTATACTATTTCAGGTAATGCGATAACCGATAATTTCGGATACGGAGATAAAAATACGACAATTAATGGGACTCTCGCTGTTGATGGAACACTGACACTTAACATCAAGATTGATTCAATTACTCAAAAAGTCGGATATACCGGTAAGAAAAAATAATGAAAAAGACGATGAAAAAAGCAATTATTGTGTTGTTGATTCTTGTAGGGGCTTTTTTCCTGACAAGTTTTGTGTTTAGCTTTATCAAATCATCCCCTGACAGAAATTATATCATTGAAAAAGGGAAGGCTCCCTTAATTATTGCTCACGGTGGTAGTAAACAATTATTTCCAGAAAATACCATGATGGCTTTCGACGGGGTGGACCAATTCCACCCTGACATCATGGAAATGGATGTTGTTTTGACTAAAGATAGTATCCTGATTACCCACCACGATCCGTCTATCAAACGATTAAGCAATGGAGAAGGGAAAGTTGTGGACTATACTTATGAAGAACTGAAGCAATTCAACTTTGGCCATAATTTCAAAGACAAAGACGGTAATTATCCCTATCGCGACACGATTATTCCTCCTGCAAATTTGGAAGATGTTCTGGCAAAATACGGCAGTAAATATCAGTTTTGTATTGAAATGAAGGATTATTCTCCGGAATTGGGACAGCGTGCGGCACGTCAGCTCTATGGACTTCTGAAAAAGTACAAGATGGAAGACCGTACTTTAGTTGCTTGTTTTGAAGATGATGTCCTTAGTTATTTCCGCCAAATAACAGAAGGAAAAGTTCACGTATCGTCCGGGAAAAAACAAACCAAACAATTTGTCATTCTGGATATGCTTTTCCTGGGTAATTTCTTCACGGGAAAAAGTTCTGCCTTACAAATTCCGGTGGAACGTGAAGGTTTCAAATTGGACAAGAAATTGCTGATAAACACAGCACATCGTAAAAACATGGCGGTTCATTACTGGACCATCAACGAAGAACAGCAAATGAGAGAATTAATAAATTTAGGAGTGGATGGTATTATTACCGACCGACCGGATTTATTGACAAAAGTGTTAAAAGAAAAGGGGCTTCGATGAGCCCCTTTTTATTGCGAATATTGGTCATTTCTATTTTTTCAATTGATTGACATCCATATCCGTCGCTACAATTGACAACTTCAGGTGTTCTTTATCCTTTTTGAAAGTAATCCCTGACGGATACAAGTAATGAGACGTAGTATAGTCAGTCGATCCTGACGACTGCGTTGATACAGGAACAACCAATAATTCCAAATTCTTATCCGGTTTCTTGGTGATCGCATCCTGAATTACAGCAGAAATATTTCCAAAATCATATACATAAGGAAACGATTGACCAAAGACCGATGTGTAAGTAGTTTTATTATCTGCAACCTGTTTATTTTCAAAGAACGTTGTTATAGAATCCGAATTTATCAACAAAACTTTTGAAGGATATCCGATAGCATACTCCCATTCGCTTTTACCAAAAACAGACAATGCAAGCTTTGCATTTGTAAATTTCCGTGCTCCCATCTTTTTAATAATATCAGGAATAGGCACCGTAATTTTAGTAAAAATACCTGCAGGCGTTTTCACATAGGATTTGTCCTCACTTGGGTTCAACAAACCTCCGTCAAGAGAACTCTTGTAACTGTTAAGCTGAATTATTTCTTTGGTCACATTGAAGGATGTAACACCCTCATTAATGAAAGTACTATCAGCTCCGTTAGAACCTGTTGTCTTACCAAAGTAACTGAAATGCACATCAATATAAGTCCCTTCATTTGTATAAATTCCCCCTACATAAAGAATACTACCAGTACCATAAGTAGGTGTAACATATACCCCCGGGAAAAATTTCACGAAAGCACTTGAAGAACTGAAAGCATTTGGAGCAGGTTTTCTCCATTCTTTGTAAAACTTTGTGCCAAGAGAATCCGGTAATCGAATATAAAGATTTTTAATATATGAATTTGCAGCATTGGCAGAGTCTGAAACATTCAAATTTCTTGCGGTATATCCCTGACGACCCCAAACCGTATTCATATCACAATAATCAGATGGAGAAATATTAGTGTAATAATGTTCATTCAACGCTTTTGTTACAGGATAAACAGAAGCCTCCATCGGTGCAAGAGAATCTCCCATGTATGAAGCGTAACGAATCCTCAAAACCACAGAGTCTATTTTATTATTGATAACGGAATCAGGAAACACATTAGACTGAGGAGCATAAAACTGGCACAAATAACTGGATTTCAAATTTCCATAGATAGGATCATAGAACTCTCCTAACATCCCAAAAACAGTATTTGCATATATGGAATCCAATTTAATAGTCGATGCATTCAGATAAATAGTATCTGTGTATATTCCTATTTTATCCTCATCGGGCAATATTCCCATTCCGACATCACTAATAGAGTCCTCACAAGCCCACAAAAGTAACCCTGAAAGGAAACTAAGTATAATTACTTTATATTTCATTCTGAACTTCAATTATTTAATTAGGATTGAATCGTAAAAATCATTGTATTTGTCAACGTATATATCCGGAGATTGATATGAAAGAAAGGGTAAGGTATTTTTTTCCTTAATATAGTTCAATACATTACCATTTATCGCTTCACTTCCCTGGATCACTCCATCCGAAAAGTCAACTGCCAATTTTGTAAGAGTTTCAAAAGTAGGATTATCCTTAATTTCCTTGAGATCATTGTTTGTAACACCTTCAATTTTCAGTTTTTTGGAAAATGTATCTCGAAATGGGATTTTGAAATCATCATTATAGATAGAATAGACAACTTTTGAATTTTTGAAACATGGATCGCCTTTATAATGCTTCTTAATATACAACGGCGCCAAAGCAGTCATCCAACCGTGACAGTGAATTAAATCCGGAACCCATCTTAATTTTTTAACGGTTTCCATTACTCCACGCACATAAAAGATACTACGTTCATCATTATCTTCAAATTCGGTTCCATTATCATCAACAAGCGTATGCCGACGTTGGAAAAAATCTTCGTTATCTATGAAGTAGATCTGCATACGAGCAGCCTGAATAGAAGCCACTTTTATAATCAAAGGGTGATCAGTATCATTAATTATCAAGTTCATACCCGACAACCGGATTACCTCATGTAATTGATTTCTCCTCTCATTTATACTACCGAACTTGGGAACAAAAGTTCTAATTTCCTTCCCTTTATCCTGGATACCCTGAGGCAGATAACGACCAATAGTAGAGATCTCTGTTTCCGGAAGATACGGGGTTATTTCTGTTGTAATAAAGAGTACCCTTTTAGCGTCCATTCTGATTTAATTAAACCTATATTTGTGAATCACGGTGCAAAGATAATAAAAAAAATCCCAGAAAAATCAAAATAAATAGCTAATTACTCTCAATAATGCTTAAGATTCGTATTAAAATACGTAGTTTTGTGTCGTTTTCACTTAAAAAATATGGAAATTACATCGACAATTAAGGAATTGCAGGAAAAACTAAATACCTGTAGGTTAGGAGGTAAAATCATTGGTTTTGTACCGACTATGGGCGCTCTGCATCAGGGACATATCGAGTTGGTAAAACGCTGTGCCACCGAGAATGATATTTGTGTGGTCAGCATTTTTGTTAATCCCACACAATTCAACAACAAAAACGATTTGTTAAAATATCCGCGGACATTGGAGTCTGACTGCGAATTATTAAAACAAGCCGGTTGTGATTATGTTTTTACGCCTTCTGTGGAAGAAATGTATCCGGAAGAGGATACCAGACAATTCGATTTCGGAATATTGGACAAGGTTATGGAAGGCTTTTTTCGTCCGGGACACTTTAACGGCGTAGCTCAGATTGTCAGTAAATTATTTGATGCAGTCATGCCGGACAAGGCGTACTTTGGGGAAAAAGATTTCCAACAATTGGCCATCATCCGTGAGATGACGCGTAAAATGAATTATCCGATTGAGATTATCCCCTACCCTATCGTTCGTGAAACTGACGGGCTTGCTATGAGCAGTCGAAATACACGCTTAAACAATAAACAACGGCAGGAAGCCGTTAAAATATCCAGAGCCTTATTCAAAAGCAGAGAACTAAAAGGCCAGAAAACTGTTGATAAATTAAAAGAATGGGTCATTGAGGCCATCAACGAATCTCCGGAGCTAGAAATTGAATACTTCGATATTGTAGATGGAAACACGTTACAATCTATTTCAAGCTGGGAAGATTCAGATTATGTTGTGGGATGTGTTGCTGTTTTTTGTGGAGAAGTTAGATTGATTGACAACATACAATATGTTTGATTTTAAGACAATAAAAGACACTTTAATTCAAAAAAAATGGAGTATTATTTTCATTGCGTTTATCGTAATGTTCAATATTCCCGGTTATTTTCTGGCCAACAACCTGAATTCTTCTGATATTCTAATTGCCTGGACGATCAACTTGCTCTTGTTTTGTTCTCTTTCCGGTATTTGTTTGTTCTTGAAAGGTTTTGCAGAAAAATGTTATCTGATATTTCTTTTTATTTTCACACTTATTCCGAACCTAACGGTCTTTTCGTATCTGTGCATCGCTAATACTCACATGTACGACGATATGTTTTGGGTCATATTTGGTTCCAACGTTTCGGAGACTAACGAATACTTCGATGGAGCCATTTCAATTCCGGTACTACTCGGGCAAGTTGCTTATGTACTAATATCTATTGCTTTGTTATATAAGCTATTACGCTCAAAGTCCACCCTCCATTTAAGTCTGAAACAAAACAAACTCTTATTTATTATCGCACTTTTATTCCCTATTCTCATTACTCCTTTTGAAAATATTACCAAGTTCACAGGCGCAATTGATTTTTATAAAAGCGGCTTTAACTACCTCAATGAGAGCAAAGAGATGAGAGAAGAAGCTCTTTCCCGAAAAAATACTCCACAAGAGATCTCCTGCAACCTGGTTTCTAAAAACAACACTTTCATTGTCATCATAGGAGAATCACTTTCCAGAAATCACATGGAACTTTACGGGTATTCGCGCCCTACAACTCCTGTTCTGGAATCCATGAAAGACAGCCTACACATATACACTGATGTCGTTTCGCCGGATACACATACCATAGCCGTATTGAAACAAGCTCTGACATTTGCAGATTATGACCATCCGGAATACTACCTTCAAAAGCCTTCCATTGTGGATTTATTCCGGGATGCCGGTTTTAAAACATACTGGATTAGTACTCAACCTCTTATGAACAAGTGGGGTAATAGTTATGGAGTCATTGCCAAAGAATCTGATCATGTACTTGACTTATCCATAACCAAACAACATGATGAGGTCGTATTTCCATACATCGACAAAATTTTGCAGGAAGATACAAAAGGAAATAAGATCATATTCATTCATCTTATGGGTAGCCATAATATGTATAAAAGCAGGTATCCTTCTGATTATAAATTTTTTAACAAAGAAAACTATCCTACAGAAGATAAACCATACCTGACCGACAAAAAGAAGAAAGTTGTCGATGAATACGATAATTCTGTGCTTTATACGGATTTCGTAATTAGCTCAATTATAAAGAAAATGCAAGACCAGAAGGATCAATCTTCCCTTGTCTTATTCTTTTCCGACCATGGAGAAGAAGTATATGATTTCCGCGATGTTGTAGGTCACTACATACAAGGCGCAACGACCTATCAATGCGAAGTTCCATTTATTCTTTGGTGTTCAGATAACTATCTTTCAGGAAAGCCGGATATTATTTTTCAGGAAAAGCGGCCTTTCAGCACCTCCAATTTGATTCATTCCATATCTGACCTAGCTGGTTTACATTATAAAGATTATGCTCCTGAAAAAAGTATCTTCAATAAAAAATTTATTCCTCAAAAAAGAATGGTTGAATACAAAACTTATGAAGAGGTAGTCAGAAATACAAATACCTGGAAAAGCGGAAAAAAATGATCTCTGTAAGTATTGCCGATAAAATCAGACAAGCTTGTCCCGAACTGAGAATCGCTACACTGGAATGCCCTGTTTGTAATACTTTACATTCAGACGAACTCTGGGAGGAAATTGCTTGTGTACAGAAAAAATTTCAGGAGCAATATTCCATTGAAGATATCAATAAACGCCCGGAAATTGCTTCGACGCGGGAGGCTTATAAAAAATTAGGAAAAGATCCCAACCGTTACCGCCCTTCGGCAGAAGCTCTTTGCCGACGTACCCTGAGAGAGATTCCTCTATATCAAATAAATACATTGGTCGATTTAATTAATCTGGTATCGATCAAAACAGGTTATTCCATCGGAGGATTTGATGCCAATCTGATCGAAAGTGACCTTATTCTAGGAGTTGGAGAAGAAAATGAAACTTTCGAAGCCATTGGAAGAGGAATTCTAAATATACACGGACTGCCCATTTACAGGGATTCCCGGGGAGGTATCGGAACTCCTACCAGTGATGAAGAAAGGACTAAAATCAGACCGGAGACAAGCCGCCTTTTAATGATTATCAACGCTTATTCCGGAGAACAAGGACTGCTGGAAGCTGTAGAATATTCCAAAACACTTTTGCATAATTATGCGTTAATAGACAAGGGTAATGATGTTTTCTTAAAAATGTATTAACTTTGCTCCGCAATTCAAAAAGAAAATAAAATTTTTAATTCATTGAGTAATGTACATTGAAGTTGTAAAGTCCAAGTTGCATCGGGTAACAGTAACTGAAGCAAATTTGAATTATATAGGAAGCATCACTATCGACGAAGACCTGATGAATGCTGCAAATTTGATCGAAGGTGAAAAAGTACAGATCGTCAATAACAATAATGGAGAACGCCTCGAAACTTATGTTATAAAAGGGGGGAAAGGCTCGGGAATGATCTGTTTAAATGGCGCTGCAGCCCGTAAAGTCCAACCTGGAGATATAATTATCATTATGGCCTACGCATGGATGACTACGGAAGAAGCCAAAACATTCAAACCGGCAATCGTATTCCCGGATACAACAACGAATAAAATTATATAAACCATTTATGCTTGATTTTCAAGAAATTACAACACATGACAAAGATAAACTAAACCAATTTCTGCTCAAAAATACTTTCAGGAATTGTGACTTTTCTTTTTCAAATATTTATTGTTGGGCCTCCAAATATAAAACTTCATACGCTATAGAGTCCGGTTTTCTTTTTTTTCGCTTCTGGGCTGGAGGAAAAAAACCAGGTTACATGTATCCCATGGGGGATGGTTGTTTGAAAACGGCTCTGGAAACAATTATTTCGGATTCAAAAGAACGAAATGAGCCTTTCCGGATGTTTGCCCTGACACGGGAAATGTTTGAAAATATAGAAAAAGTTTATCCCGGAAAACTCGATTATACTACCAACCCTTCCTGGTTCGAATATATCTATAATACTGAAGATTTGATCCATTTGATCGGAAAAAAGTATCAATCGAAACGGAACCATATCAATAAGTTCAAAAAGACATATCAATATGAATATCTCCCGATTACATCGGAAATTATTCCTGAATGTCTGGGGCTATATACAAAATGGTGCAGAGAAAATGGAAATTGCAGCGATCCATCTCTTGTTGACGAAAGAATATCGGTAGAACGAGCATTTGCCCATTTTGATGAACTCGGATTAAAAGGAGGAGCGCTTCGTATTGACGGGACTCTTGCGGCATATTCTTACGGTCAGGCTCTGACTGCAGATAC
>JAVBUX010000113.1:0-4229 GCA_031554915.1 Bacteroidales bacterium
TTTCATGAGTACAAAAACATTCCCCGGACCAAGTGCTTTCAGTCCGTATGAAAATGCTTATGATGCTTTCAACAACTATATGAATGTCTTAAGTGATTTCAAAACCCGGGTGGAAGCTCAATTTCCAAGTAATATCGACAATGAAGAATTAAATGCTTTATTGACAACGATACGCAACCAGGGTATTGAAATCGAAATATTGAAGAATAAACTGGAAAAGTCTGAAGCCGGAAATATAAAAGAAAGTACGGCGGAAAAACCAAAAGCAAAAGTTTCTGCAAAGAAAAAATCAATAGGCCTAAACTGATATTGATTATTGTTTCTCTTCAAATCAATCACAATGAAGGAAATGAAAATAACAATTTATGTGACAAAATTATTATTTTCATTTCCTTCATTTTTTCCATTTCTTTCATTCAAACAAAATGATTAACTTTGTGGAAAAATTATAACTCATAAATACATTTCATTTCAAACATGAATAACCTCGACTTAATGCGAAAAGCAGCCGACAATATTCGTATATTATCTGCATCTATGGTAGAAAAAGCTAAATACGGACACCCGGGAGGCGCTATGGGCGGTGCAGATTTCGTTAATGTTCTATTTAGTGAATTCCTGGTTTATGATCCTGAAAACCCTCAGTGGGAAGGTCGTGACCGTTTCTTCCTTGATCCGGGACACATGTCACCTATGCTTTATGCTGTGCTGGCTATGGCTGGGAAATATTCCATGAACGACCTGAAACAATTCCGCCAATGGGAAAGTGTTACTCCAGGGCATCCGGAAGTGGATATTATGCGAGGTATTGAGAACACATCCGGGCCACTGGGACAAGGACATACTTATGCCGTTGGTGCTGCTATTGCGGCAAAATTCATGAATGCCCGTTTAGGAGGTGAATTAACTCAAAAAATATATGCTTTTATTTCTGATGGAGGTGTCCAGGAAGAAATTTCACAAGGAGCTGGTCGTATGGCCGGACATTTAGGGTTGAATAATCTGATTATGTTCTATGATTCGAATGATATCCAACTTTCCACTGACACAGAAGCTGTTACAAGCGAAAATGTAGCAAAAAAATATGAAGCATGGGGCTGGAAAGTCGTTGAAATTGATGGAAATAGTGCATCTGCCATCCGGGAAGCACTCTGCAATGCACAAAAAGAAAAGGACTGCCCTACCCTCATTATTGGAAAAACAATTATGGGCAAGGGTGCCGTCACAAAAGAAGGGATCTCATACGAAAGAAAATGTGCCACTCATGGTATGCCATTGGGTGAAGCCGGAGCTTGTTTTGAAGGTACCATTAAAAATCTCGGAGGAAATCCTGAAGACCCATTCCAAATTTTCCCTGAGGTACAAGAGTTATACAACAACAGAAAAAAAGAACTGAAACAAATTGTTTCTGAAAAATATGCAGAAAAAGCAGCTTGGGAAAAAGCAAATCCTGAGTTGGCCGAAAAACTAAAATTCTGGTTATCCGGAAAAACACCTGAAATTAATTGGGAAGCTATCGAACAAAAAAGCAATCAGGCAACACGGGCTGCCTCATCCAATGTCTTAGCCACATTGGCGAAACAGGTAGGTAATATGATCGTTTCATCGGCAGACCTTTCCAATTCAGATAAAACGGATGGATTCCTGAAACAAACCAAAGCTTTCACCAAAGGAGATTTCTTCGGAGCGTTTCTACAAGCTGGTGTTTCAGAGCTAACAATGGCTTGTTTGTGTATAGGGATGGGGCTGTATGGCGGAATAATTGCTGCCTGCGGTACTTTCTTCGTATTCTCCGACTACATGAAACCGGCAATCCGTATGGCTGCATTGATGGAGGTACCTGTGAAATTTATCTGGACACACGATGCTTTCCGGGTAGGTGAAGATGGCCCAACCCATGAGCCTGTAGAACAGGAAGCTCAAATCCGTTTGATGGAAAAACTAAAAAATCATAAAGGACAGAATTCGATGTTGGTTCTACGCCCTGCTGATGTCCACGAAACAACTGTTTCCTGGAAACTGGCAATGGAAAATACCCATACTCCTACAGGATTAATCCTTTCCCGCCAGAACATCAATGACCTTCCTGCAAAATCAAATCGTTATCAGGAAGCTTTGAACGCTGCTAAAGGTGGTTATATCGTTGAATGCGACGGATATGCGGACATTATCTTATTGGCATCTGGTTCAGAAGTATCCACTCTGGTTGAGGGTGCTGAATTACTAAGAAAAGATGGTATCAAAGTTCGCATCGTTTCAATCCCGTCTGAAGGATTATTCCGTAGTCAAAGTAAAGAATATCAGAATTCAGTCATCATACCGGGCAAGAAAATTTTCGGTCTGACAGCCGGTCTTCCGGTTAATTTACAAGGTTTAGTTGGAGAAAACGGCAAAATCTGGGGATTGGAATCATTTGGATTTTCAGCTCCTTATAAAGTTCTTGACGAAAAACTGGGATTCAACGGACAGAATGTTTACAATCAGGTAAAATCAATGTTATGATAGGTTTAGCATCCGACCACGCAGGTTATGACCTGAAACAATTCATAAAAACATATTTAGACAGGAGAGGTGTCGCATATATCGATTACGGCACCGACTCTCCTGCCAGTTGTAATTATGCCGATTACGGGCACTTATTGGCTGATGCTGTGGAAAAAGGGAAAGTGTATCCGGGTATTGCAATCTGCGGTAGCGGAAATGGAATCAACATGACTGTAAACAAACACTCTGGTATCCGCGCTGCACTTTGTTGGAATGCTGAAATGGCCTATATGGCACGTCTGCACAATGATGCTAATATTCTGACCCTTCCTGGAAGATATCTATCCATGAATGAGACAGAGAAAATTTTAGACATATTCCTGGATACGGCTTTTGAAGGAGGCAGACACCAATCCAGAATTGATTCTATTTCAATAAAATAATTTATTTTAGATTTTCATCGGCTTGACTTAACCGATTGAAAAATAAACTTTTAGCGAAGTTTTTGAGATTCAGAAGTAACGAATTAGTAACCGTGCGCATTTCAGCGTTTTGCGGTACTATACTGTCAAATAACTCACGCCAAAAATAAGCAATACTTTTGAAATTACACGCATATTTTTTCTCTTTCTTTATCCGATAAACACCTCCTCTGTGGAAAGAATGAATAAGGCAAGGCTTTTATCGAAAATACTCTTTCCGTTAACAGTAGCCTATGGAAGCATGCGGTTTCAGTAACGAAACAGTATGAAGTCTTCCTGACAACGTCCCCGCCGTAAAAATGGAAGAAGAACCGTGAGGAGAAACAACCGTTTCCAGCATCAGGAAACTAAGGGGCAAGGCGGACTGGTACGAACAACACATGTGAATCGCTGCACTATCGTGACAAAGAAAAGGCTAAAGATACTGACAAGCCTTACCAAAATGATATGTAGCCGGATAATCCTTCTTCTGAAAAGGTTTAGAACATTAGGTTTCAAAAACTGTTATATATAAGCATAAGTTTCACTATGTGTGACTTAAACTTAAGAAGCTGACAAGTTATTCAATGGACTTTCGGCAGGAGGACAAATTGAAGTGCCTATTTCTGACAGCCCTTGGGGTTCATATTTTGGTATGTTCAGAGTCAAATATGGCATTGAATGGATGGCAGATTTTGACTCGAATAATAAGGAAAAAAGTTAATTCTCAATGTAGGACGGTCTACATGATTGACTGAAAAAGGGAAAACATGAAAAAAATAATTGCAGCAATCAATATGACTCTTGACGGGTTTTGTGACCATACCTCAAGTGTCCCTGACAAAGAAATACATCAACATTACGCAGACCTGTTGAGAAGCGCTGATACCGTTTTATTTGGCAGGATAACCTACCAGCTTATGGAATTCTGGCGAACCGTGCTGGAAAATCCCACGGGCGATAAAGCAATGGACGACTTTGCAGTCGCAATAGATAATACCCCGAAGATTGTATTTTCCCGCACACTGAAAAATGTAGATTGGAAAAGTGCGAAATTAACAAGTCAAGAACTTGAGAAAGAAGTTTTGGAACTCAAACAACAATCGGGTAAAGACGTTTTTGTGTGTAGCCCGAGCTTGATTGTAGCTTTGACGAAACTCAATTTAATAGACGAATATCAACTTTGTGTTCACCCTGTTATCGCAGGAAGTAGTTTACCATTATTTAAAGACATCAGCGGAAAAATTACGCTCAAACTCATAAAAACCAAAACGTTTAGTGGTG
>JAVBUX010000081.1:0-6231 GCA_031554915.1 Bacteroidales bacterium
GAAGGTTTTATTTTTAGTAAAGCGGAGGTTCCTGTGAAATATGGATTTGTAGATGAACTGATGTATTCGAATCAAGTGGAAAAATATTTGAAGGAACAGGTTGGTATTGAGTCCGATAAAGATTTGGCTGTCGCGTCTGTAGAGAATATGGGTATGGTTCCTTCCGAAAATAAGAAAGTTGCAAAGGATAAAATTGCAATCTTGTATGCCGAAGGAGAGATTGTCCCGGATGAATATGAAAGCAATCCGTTTTTATCGTCGGAAAATGTAATTACAGCAAAAGTTTTTGTGAAAGAGCTGAACGATTTACAGAAAGATGAAAATGTTAAAGCTGTTGTTTTCCGTGTGAATTCAAGAGGAGGCAGCGCTTTTGCCTCGGAACAGATCTGGCATGCAGTTAAAGAATTGAAAGCGGTCAAACCGATTGTTGTCTCTATGGGCGATTATGCTGCATCCGGAGGATATTATATTTCTTGTGCAGCTTCTAAAATTGTTGCAGAGCCTACAACTCTTACAGGTTCTATAGGTATTTTCGGAATGTTCCCGAATGCAGAACAGTTGTCAAAGAAATTGGGAGCCTCTTTTGATGTTGTAAAAACGAATGAGTTTGCTGATTTTGGCGGAAGAGCTTTGAGTTTACCTCTTGTTGGAGTCCCAATTTTACCGGCACGTCCGCTTAATACAGCAGAACAGGGTTTAGTTCAGTCTTTTATTGAAAACGGATATGATACATTTTTGACTCGTTGTGCGGATGGTCGTTCAAAAACGAAAGAAGAAATTGATTCTATAGGTCAGGGACGAGTTTGGACTGGTAATCAGGCTTTCGGTTTAGGTTTGGTTGATAAAGTCGGTAATTTGAATGATGCCGTCAAACTTGCAGCTGAAGTTGCCGGAATAACTGATTATAGCATGGACAAATATCCGGCTCAAAAGAGTTCATTAGAACAAATACTGGCATCTTTCGGAGGTATGAAAGCTTATTCGATGAAACAATTTATTGGTTTAGATGAATACACCAATAGAATTTTGATAAATAATCTGAAGAGTCATGATGTTCGTCAGGCCATTATGTTGGATAAGAATTAATTATATAACTGTTTAATTAGACTCACTAAAAGAGAATTTTATGAAAAAAATCATTTTTGCACTTGGACTCATCTTAATGAGTTTTACAACACTGGTTGCACAACAGAAGATGCAACCGCTACCTCTTGATCCGAAGGTTAAGTATGGTAAACTGGATAATGGATTGACTTATTACATTCGTCAAAACGAAGTGCCGAAAGACAGATGTGAATTCTTTATTGCTCAAAATGTGGGAGCAATTTTGGAAGAAAACAACCAAAATGGTTTAGCTCACTTTCTTGAACACATGGCCTTTAATGGTTTGACTCATTTTCCAGGAAAGACAATGTCGAACTATCTGGAAACCATTGGAGTAAGATTCGGATACAACCTGAATGCTTCTACTGGACAGGATCAAACGGTGTATCTGATCTCTGACGTTCCGACTACACGTGAAACTATTATTGATACTTGTCTTTTGATTCTACATGATTGGTCGTGTGGAATATCTCTTGACCCAAAAGAGATTGACAAGGAACGCGGAGTTATTCGTGAAGAAATGAGATCTTATGGTGGTGCAGGATTCCGTATCCGAGAACAAATTTATTCTCAAATTTTACCGGATAACCAGTATTCAAAGCGTAATATTATTGGAACAGAAGAAGTTATTATGAACTTCAAACCTCAGGAAATTAAGGACTTTTACCATAAATGGTATCGTCCTGATTTGCAAGCCCTAGTTATTATAGGAAACATTGATCCCGATAAGATCGAAGCTAAGATTAAAACGTTATTTGCCGATGTTCCTAAACCGGTAAACCCGGCTGAACGTATTTACTATCCTGTAGCGGATAATGACCAGCCTTTGATCGGTATTGCAACAGATAAAGAGGCTACAGGGACAAGTGTTTCCGTTTATTTCAAACACGATGTGTTGCCTAAAGAAGTAAAAGCTTCAGCTGCTGGCTTGGTTATGGGTTATATCAATTCGGCCGTGTCTCAAATGTTGAATGCTCGTTTTAGTGAAATGGTACAAAAAGCGAATCCCCCATTTATCGGTGCCAGTGGCTATTATGGCTCATTTTATGGTACTCGTACAAAAGATGCCTTCAGCGTAGGCGCTTCTGTGAAGGATAATAATGTGGAAGCTGCTATGAAAGCACTTTCACGTGAGGTTGAGAGAGTAAATAAATATGGCTTTACAGCGTCTGAGTATGATCGTGCAAGAACGAATATCCTGAAAAACTATGAAAGTTCTTTTAAGGAAAAAGATAAAACCCGTAATGCCAATTATGCTTATAGTTATGTTAACCACTTTACAAATGGAGGCAGTGCCCCTGGAATTGAGTTTATTTACAATATGATGAACAATGTAGCTCCTACAATTACAGTGGAGGCTATCAATCAGTACATCCAGGGAATAATTGGTGACAAGAATATCGTAATGACATTTACTGCTCCTGAAAAAGAAGGAGTTGTTGTTCCAACTAAAGAACAATTGTTGACATGGTTTAATGATGCTAAGAATGAAGATATCAAGGCTTATGAAGATAAAGTAAGTAACGAACCGTTGATGAAAGATCTTCCTAAAGGCGGCACAATTAAGTCAGAAACAAAAGATCCTAAATTCGGAACAACTAATCTGGTGCTTTCAAACGGAGTAAAAGTCGTAATTAAACAAACTGATTTCCAGGATGATGAGATTCAGATGTCTTCAACAAGTCCTGGAGGATCTTCTCATTTCCCTGAATCCGATATGGAAAATATTAAGGTTTTCGGTGAAGTTTCTACTTTGGGAGGATTGGCATCATTTAGCAGTACAGATCTTAGGAAAGTACTTGCAGGTAAAAGAGCTTCCGTATATCCTTTTGTATCATTGACAAACGAAGGAATGAGTGGTTCTTCATCGGTTAAAGATTTTGAAACGATGATGCAACTAACATATCTGAATTTTACAGCGCCAAGAATGGATCAGGATGCGTTTGCTTCATTTAAGTCCAGATATAAATCTATTCTGGAAAGTCAGCTGGCAGATCCGAGTATAGCATTGAGTGATACTTTGACAAAGGTTGCTTATAAAAATCAAAAGAGAAGTTCTCGTCTTACAGCTGAAGAATTGGATAAAGTTGACTATCAAAAAATTATGAATTGGAGAAATGATCGCTTCAAAGATGCAAGTGATTTTACTTTTGTTTTTGTAGGCAATATTAATCCGGATTCAACAAAAGCTTTGATCGCGAAATATTTAGGTTCACTTCCTTCAATTAACAGAAAAGAAACTTATGCAAAGGTTGTTACAGGATATAATCCGGGAATGATCAAAAATGATTTCAATAAGGAAATGAAAGATCCTAAAACTACTGTTGTTGATATCTATTCAGGTAAGTTACCTTATGATATGTCGGCTAAAGTAAAAATGGACATACTTCAAAAAATTCTGACGTTGGTTTATACTGAAAAAGTGAGAGAAGATGAAGGTGGTACTTATGGCGTTAGTGTAAGTGGCCGTATTTCAGATTATCCAAAAGGCGATGCGACTGTGTTTGTTAGTTTTGAAACAAATGCAGAGAAAAAAGATCTTCTAAACGGTATTGTTCTGAAGGAATTCCAAGCTTTAGCCGACAATGGACCGAAAACAGAGGATTTTCAAAAGACAAAAGAAGCTATGTTGAAAAATTATCAACAAAATCTGAAAGAGAATGGTTATTGGAGTAGTGTTATTACTGGTTTTTATCGTGAAGGATACGATGGATATACCAATTATGAAAAAACAGTAAACGCTGTCACTCCGGCAGATATAAAACTACTTGCAAAACAATTCCTTGCTCAAAAGAATTTGATTCAGGTAATTATGACAGGTGTAAAAAATTAAAGCTATATTTGTAGTCATAATGACTACGAATATAAAAATAAACAAAGCTTTACTCCCATTGTCCTGGTTATATGGAGTGGGAGTATGGTTTAGAAATAAACTCTTCGACTGGGGAATTCTTCCCGGCGAAGAGTTTTCTGTTCCTGTAATCTCTGTAGGGAATATTTCTGTAGGAGGAACCGGTAAAACACCTCATACGGAATATCTTATTCGTATTTTGTCTCCAAAATTCAAAATAGCGGTATTGAGTAGAGGATATAAACGAAAAACATCAGGGTTTATCCTTGCCAACGAAGATTCTGATAGTTCAATCATTGGAGATGAACCTTATCAGATGTACCGGAAATTTCCGCAAATTCGGGTTGCTGTAGATGAAAATCGTCGCCGGGGGATTGACAAACTATTGTCCTTGCTTAAGGATGAAAAGCCGGATATTATCCTTTTGGATGATGCGTTTCAGCATCGTTATGTAAAACCATCCCTGTCAATTCTGCTTACGGATAGTAACCGTTTGATATATGAGGACGAATTACTTCCGGCAGGACGTTTAAGGGAACCTGCAATGAATAAATCCCGGGCAGAAATTATTATTGTAACTAAATGCCCGGAAGATATGAAACCGATTGATTATCGGGTTATTGGAAAAAATCTGGACATGTATCCATATCAATCTTTGTTTTTTACATCATTTAAATATGGAAATCTGTTGCCGGTTTTTCAGACAAAACAGCAGATAACGAAGACTCTGGAAGATATAAAATTGCAGAGTACAAAAGTCTTATTACTGGCGGGAATTGCCTATCCACAAGGTTTGATAAACGAATTAAGTAAATATTCGAAACATGTGGATACTTTGATTTTTCCGGATCATCATGCTTTTTCCGGAGAAGATATGGCTGAAATAAAGCAGCGGTATGACATTATTCCGGGCGAAAATAAGATTATTATAACCACAGAGAAAGATGCTGTCCGATTGATGGATTATCCGAATCTGAACGAAAATATAAAACGGGCGCTTTATTATTTACCTATTGAAGTGACTTTTAATCTGGATCAGGAAAATATGTTTAAACAAAAAATAAATAACCATGTTAGAAACATTAAAACAAACGGTAGATTGGCTGAGACCAAGGATACCTGAAACAACAAAGGCCGGTGTCATATTGGGAACGGGATTGGGAGAATTGGTGCATAGTATTACGGATAAGACTGAAATTCCATACGAGATCATTCCTAATTTCCCGGTATCGACAGTGGAAGGACATAGCGGTAAACTGATTATCGGTAAATTAGGTGGAAAGGAAATCATTGCAATGCAGGGACGTTTCCATTTTTATGAAGGTTACAATATGAAGGAAGTTACTTTTCCTATTCGTGTGATGCAATTCCTCGGAATCAAGTATTTGTTTGTATCTAATGCGGCGGGCGGAATGAACGGAAGCTTTGATATTGGAGATATCATGTTGATAGAAGATCATATTAACCTTTTTCCGGAACATCCGTTACGTGGTAAAAATTATTCTGAGTTCGGAACCCGTTTCCCGGATATGAGTGAGGCTTATGATCCGGCTCTTCGTAAATTAGCCACAGAAATTGCAGCTAAAAACAATATTAAATTACAACACGGGGTGTATATCGGAACTTCAGGGCCAACTTTTGAAACTCCGGCAGAATATAATTATTTCAAAATTATTGGCGGAGATGCCGTGGGTATGTCCACGGTTCCGGAAGTAATTGTTGCCCATCATGGTGGAATAAAAGTTTTGGCATTTTCTATTATTACCGATTTGGGTGTGATTGGAAAAATAGTGAAAGTATCGCATGAAGAAGTACAGGAAGCGGCTAAAATAGCACAGCCTAAAATGGCGTTTATCATGCAGGAAGTAATCAAGCAGTTATGAATGAATAATGAATAAAGAATAATGAACAATGAAGAAAGAACAGAGATCTCGTCATTAGGAAAATTCGGGCTTATCAGGCATTTGACAGAAAATATCAAATTGAAAAATACAAGCAGTATTTTTGGAGTAGGGGATGATGCTGCTATATTGAATTATCAGGGAAAAGAAGTATTGGTGAGTACTGATCTGTTGTTGGAAGGAATTCACTTTGATCTGACCTATTTCCCATTGAAACATTTGGGATATAAAGCAGCAATAGCTGGTTTTTCAGATATTTATGCCATGAATGGTCATCCAAAGCAACTGACAGTGTCGCTGGGTATTTCCAAACGATTTGCCGTTGAGGATCTTGAGGATTTTTATGAAGGGGTACAACTGGCATGTGAGATTTAT
>JAVBUX010000041.1:0-7486 GCA_031554915.1 Bacteroidales bacterium
AGTATCTTCCAATGATTCTCGTATTCCGTGACGGCGACCGTCAATAATCGGACGAATTCCGATTTTTGGATAATTTACATTTTTCATATTATAATAATAAGTAGGTATATATTAACTAAATCGTTTAACTAAACGAATAAAAAAAATACTTATCTGAATTTAAGATCAATTAAATTTTTGTGTAATCTCATTAATTGATACTCCAAGTAAGCTTTTTGCAATAGGATCAAGAGCATTTGCATCTCCAATAAAGTGATAAACAGTATGCTTATGAGATAATTTTTCTCCCGGTTTCAGGAATGCAGCCGGAGATACGCTTTCCACTTCAAGGAAAGGTCCCATGATACTACCATCTTCCAATGGACCATCGTTATATGCATTCATAGCATCTCCAATCAATGGATCTTTAGATGGATTCCATTCTTGATTCAGATAACTGGCATTTTTATCCTGATCAAATACTGTGATTGTCAGACGGTTAGTGATTGGATCATAATTACCTGCAATCGATTTTGAACGCAACGCATTCAATCCGAGTTTAGCTCGAAGTTTCCCATCGGTTTTCAGATAGAGGTTCTTGCTTTCAATTTTCAAATGGCTTGCTGGAATTTCTCCAAAATAATCGGTTGTAGCAATCTTGCCCAATTGTTTTTCATCTCCTTCTTCAAAAGGAATAATAGTAACCGCCTTATCCGAAGGGATAAACATATCCAGCATCCAGATACAAATAGTACCGGTTTCTTTGGTCCATTCGAAATCATTCTTATTGGTAATTGCATTTTCAGTGACATAAGCTACTGTTTTAACCTGATCGTTCAAAGATATATTCAAGGCTTTGGCTACGTCAGCCGCTTCAATCATCCGAATGGTTCTTTCCACATCCAAATCCAGTTTAGTTCCTTGATAATTAGCAACTTTCATTGATTTTCTCATAGAAACTTCTTTTGCATCTGCCCGGTTCAAATCCCACGACTCAACATCAATAGGTTTAGGTGTATGCCAGTTAGCAAAAACCTGTTCTTTCCCAGGTTCGAAATAAATAGAATATTTTCCTCCTTCAGGACCCAACCAGAAGCGATTTTCTCCTCCGTAGCCATTCATGTGTTCATCAACGACAGTCGAATTTAACACATCATAATTGACAAATCCGATACTCTTTCCGGAAAGTCCGGTCGCAGTACTGGTAAAAACTTTTCCCTGATACTTAGGAGAGACAATAACTTGTGCTTCTCCATTTTCACTTTTTAATACGATCAGACTATCTTTTCCCGACAGGAAGTTCAAGTCATAACCGAAGGTGCCTTTTTCAAATGTCCCCATATCTTGTTCTTTTTTGTTTTGAGAAGTGCATGACCATAGACATACACCAGCGACGAGTACTAATAAATAATTTTTTGTAGTTTTCATGTGATTTATGAGTTATCAATCCAAGTATTTTTTTCCAAATTTGTCTATTATACGGTTATAGGCTTCCGCTGCCGCACCATTTCCCCAGTCATAGATCGTGAATTCCCCCATACCTTCTCCCTCTGGGCTTGTACGTCCGCCATGTCCATAATTTTCCATTGTAAACCCGAAATCTTCTTTTCCGAAAAAGGGCCATACCTTCTCCCATTGAGCTTTCGTAACCGGATTTTCAGGACAGTACATCATTGCAAAAGAAGCTTTCAAAGCAGCAACTCCTCTCTCCTTATATTCCGGGATATTCAGTCGTTTTCCATATTGCAAAATGATTTCTGCAAACAGGCTTTCCCTTGAATCATTCCATTCTCCGTCTGAATTCATGACCCCAAATCCCCCCAATGCATTGACATAAATATATGGAGGCTGCCAGGACGCCTGTGTCATTAACAATTCATCGAGAGTGCGTTGTCCTTGTTTCAGATACATTTTATTTTTTGTTGTTTGATAACATTCGAATAATGCTTCTGCGGTCCAGAACATGGAAAAATTACATTGTTTATACATATTATTCCGTTCTACTTTTTTCCCAACTAAATTTACGGTTCCATATCTGCAACACGACCAGTAAGTTTCAAAGTCTTCCCAGCGGCCGGTTGGCACAATATTGGAAACAACAGCTTGCATTGCTTTCAGAGCTGCACTCTTATAATTCTCATTATGAGTTAATTGATATAGTTTAAGTAAAAAAGTAACAGACATTGATGTTTCCGGAGAATCGTTCAAATATTCCATTGGCTTCAGAGTTTCAACATCCAGCCAACCCGGGAAGAAACCATTTGGATACTGTATCTTTATTAAAGCCTCAGCATAATTCTCCGCATATTTCAACAATCGGGCATCAGCTTCCAATTCATCATACCATCTAAGCATCAGCAAAGCAGTCCAACTCATATCCAAAATATGGAAAGGCGCTTTACGGGCATCCCAGGTATAAGGGTTACGATTGGAGTTACCCCAAAAATAAGTGTTCCAACCTTTGCTGCGATTGTATTTCTTACCGCATATTTCCACATCTTCCATTTCTGTCGCGATCAGACCATAGAAAAACCCGTTTTTATTCGGAAAACTTAATGCCAGTTCCTTGGTCATATTCGCTTTTTTCAGCAAATCCGAATTATTTGTCCGTCTGGCATACCTGTACAATCCACTCGCTGACCTCAAAGAACTGAACCAGGCCTGATTCCATACCGAACGGAATTCCCGTTCATTTACAGGCCCTGGATAATTCGGACTTTGAGTTGCATTTACAATAAATACAGGTGCTCCGACTTGTTTGCCGTTAATGGAAAATTCCTGCCATACATTCTTACTCCAGGTATTGAATGCCCAGTTGTAAGTATGTTTAACATAGGAGTTTAAATCTCCGCCGACAGGATTCCCAGATTTATATAGTTGATGTCCCCAATTTTTCCAGAAAAAAGCCAAAGGTTTACGATATGGATTTAGAATGCTTTCGGGATCTTTATGACACATCAGATAAAATCCGAATTCGACCTTCCCTTTATGATAAAATGCTCCAGGAGTCCGTTCGTAGAGCACATGTTCTGTTACCTTATTATTACTCATCCCCAGATTCAGTAAATTTTCACGGGCATTCATATCCATATACCACCTGACAGGGCTATCGTTTTTCAGGATATCAACATCCGGCATTACGACCAATACCTGTTTTTTGTCTGACACAATCAACGCCGGAGTTCTGAAAATATGCTGATCAATGATATTGTTATCTGTCGGAGTAAGATGTGGAGCCCAATTGAATGTAGGTTTAAAAGCCGGAGATACGGAAACTTGCCAGTTATCCTGTGTCACATTTTCTGGCAAATCGAACGACAAAGTAATTTTAACCATATTAGAATTGATTGTAGTAATCTTTTTAACGGCTTTTGCATTTCCAATCCTATCTATTTTTATTTCTTTTATTGACTCCTGAAAAACCAATGGAAGCTCAGAAGATGAAATAATGACACCTTCGCTTGATGCAATTGTTGGTTTCGCATCAAGGTTAAACGTTAAAGCAAAGATAATAAAAAGTAGATATAGAGTATGAGTTTTCATGTCAAAAGAAAGAAAATTAATTGACTTCCAGCATTTCCCACTTAGGTAATTTTGGGAACGAAGCATGTGGTTCTGCCTGATACCAATACACAACAGAGGCTATATCTGATTTTTGAGGTAAATAACGGCCTCCATGTCTCCATCCCAGATCCTGAATCGTAACCTTCAAATCTTTATCAAATCTGATTGGATCAGTAATATGCCATCTGTAAAGTCCAAACCTGTGTTGAGAACGGTAAGTACCATCAGGACGAATTACCTGATGCAATCCTGCATATGGAGTACAAAATTCTTTGTATTGTCCTCCTCTGTCGAAGTTATAGGATCCGCAGAAATAGTCTTCAGTCCCTGTGCCACAGATTGTTGGGAATTTTTGATCTCCATCCATAAAGAATTTGATTTCTCCTTCTCCCCACCAGCCATTGTTATTAACTCCCCAAGCCATATAAACACCGACATATTGTCCTTTTCCTTTAATTCCATCCACAATTGTATAATCTGAACCTTCATTGCAAGGTGTTCTGCGGAACTGGGCATGGAAATACCCGGCATCTTCAGGCACTTCAGTCAAGGCATAATCAATCTGGTAATAGAGAGTCATCGGATCTTTATCGTTGATATTCTCCATGGTAATCTTACATTTTTTACGAAACGGCATTGTCCAGTAGCAATTAAAAGCACTTCCTGGGTTTACACAGATCGCAAGAGACGACAATGGAGCATATTCTCCCCAACCCATAGCAAAGAAATCTCCAACAGGACATTCCACAGAGGGTTCCTTTTCGTCATCCCAATAAATACGTATAATGGAAAACCTCCAATTACCGGTTGGAGTCATCCAGATATGTTGAATCGCTCCGGGTCCGGTCATTTCTGCAATTGTAAACGTCTCCCCCGGTTTTATCTTGATATACGGGTTAAGTTTCCAGCCCTGACCAAGATCTCTTGCTGCATAACTGGCATTAGCCACATTAGGAACATCTTTGTCTTTTAAGTCTGCCATTCCCCCCTTGCCTTTTTCTCCTGTAAAGTTTTCAGGACTTATCGAGCGGGTTTTAGCATTCGACAAACGATATATATTCCCCATATTGGAATCCAATCCATTAAATGGATATTGTTGTGCAAATGACTGGAAGGAGAAAATAAAAACGGTAATTAATAATCCAATGTACTTCATAATAATCAGAAATTAATAAATTGAATACTACTGCTAAAAAATATGACAATAAACATTACATTTTGTATCCTTTCAATCCGTAAAACAGAATGAATAAGAAACAAATCAACGGAACAATGAAGCCAATAGCCATCGACTGGTCGCCAATATAACCCATCAATATCGGAGCTAAAGCGCCTCCTGAGACTCCCATAATAATATAGGATGATGCCTTTTTTGTATAAATACCCATTTTTGAAAGTCCCAATGCAAAGATCGTTGGAAACATAATAGACATAAAGAAAAATGAGATATACAACGCATAAAGAGATACTTTCCCTAATTGCAAGATAACCAAAACCATAGCTATCGAACACATAAGGGCGTAGAATGACAATATTTTATAAGGTCTGAACTTACTCATTATAAAACTTCCGGAAAGACGACCGATCATGAACAGTGCCATACCTCCAAAAGCCAATAAATTAGCAGCTTGTTCATTTGTAATGGCAGTATCCATCTCCGTTACATAATTAATGAAAAAACCGAAAATTCCTGTTTGAGCTGCACAATATAAAAATTGGGCTATTATTGCCAGTACAAAATGTTTGTGCGACCACATAGATCCGGATGCAATGCTTTTGTCTCCAGAATGTTCGTCTGTCTCTACAATATTCGGTAATTTAGTAAAGAAAAATAATATTGCAATAATCAACACAGCTGTTCCAAGAATGATATATGGTTTAGTCAGAGCCATCGTATCATCTGCAGATGCCCCTAGAATCAATTGACCACCAATGAAAGGGCCTAATACCCAACCTAACCCATTGAAAGATTGAGACAAGTTAATCCGTTGAGCTGCACTGTCTTTGGGACCTAATACTGTCGAATACGGATTAGCCGCTGTTTCAAGAATACATAGCCCACATGCCACAATGAATAATGCGATCAGGAAAGGAGAAGCCGAATGCAAAAGTGCCGCAGGAATAAAACCAAAAGCTCCGATTCCATACAAGGATAATCCTAAAATAATTCCCCGTTTATATCCGTACTTTTTCATAAATAATCCGGCCGGAATACTGATAATAGCATAGGCAATATATGTAGAAAACTGAACAAGACCTGATTGGGCTTTCGACATTGTAAATGCAACCTGAAAATGTTTATTCAATACATCTAACAATCCGTGAGCCAGTCCCCACATCAAAAATAAACTGGTAACAAGTATAAAAGGTAAAAGATAACTTTTCCCTGATGGAGATGAAAAAATTGATTTTTTTGATTCTGTGGTTTTCATTATTATTTATTTTTTAGTATTACTTTACGATTTAATTAAACGTTTAACGAGTTATGTAAAAAATTAGAAACTGTTTGATAACTTAGTCTGCAACTCTATCCGCTGGACCTCTTTAGGAACCCCTAGAGGTTGTTTTATTTGACTAATTAATAAATCCACAGCAGTCCTACCCATCTCAGGAATAGGTTGCTGGACATAAGTAACCGGGAATTGAATAAAGTCGAATGCATCGCTTTTATCAAAACAGACGATTTTAAGTTTATCAGGAATATCTACATTTAATCTCATCAATTGTTTTATACCCGCCATAGACAAGGAGTTAGTAGCAAAGAAAATTCCATCTACATTATTTTCCTTTAGCAACAAACTTTCTACAGCAATTTCAACATCGCTTGTAATGTTCAAATAATTAATTTCTTTGATCAGCGAAGGGTTATATGATCCATATTCTTCCAGCACATCTATGTATCCCTGTTTTCGGTCATCCATATGCTTTAACTCGCTTTTGTAAATAATCAATCCGATATTTCTACACCCCTGATTAACCATACTCTTTAACGCCTTTACTGAAGCGCTATAATTGTCAACCATAACCGAGCTAACAGCAATTTCAGGAAAACTCCGGTCAATGAGAACAACAGGTATATTTCGTTTAATCAGATCCTCTATATAAGGTTGTCCGGATTCTGTAGGTACAATAATAAATCCATCGACAGACCTGCTCTTAAGTACATTTGTCATTTTTTCCATTTTCAGGTCGCTCTCATTCGTATTCGTAATAATGACACTGTACCCGAATTTTTCAGCATACTCTTGGATATGGAATGCTAAATTGGAAAAAAAGAGGTTGGATATATCTGCAACAATTAACCCGATAGTTTGTGAACGCCCAATTCTTAATCCTCTCGCAAGGTTATTGGGTTCATAATTCATTTCCTTTGCCGCTTTACGGATACGATCAGCCATTTCCTTGCTCACACGACCATCCTTCTCCTTGCCGTTCAGAACCAAAGAAACTGTAGCATTAGAAACCCCTATTGCTTGAGCTATATTTTTTATTGAGACTCTAGTCATTATTGGATATTAAACCGAATTTTGTGCAAAAATATACAATTAAACGTTTTAGCAAAAATTAATTTACATGTTTTTTAACATGTTTTTAAAAAGAGTATTGCTTTTACCCATCTAAGCGAGCATTCTGAAAATTATCATGTATATTTGTGAGTTACTTTCCAAATGGAACTAATCAACTAAATATAATGAAAACAAGATTACAAGTACTATTATCAATTATTATGCTTTCATCTGCTTTATTCGGTCAAAAAGCGAATGAAACACCGAAAGCATACATCGTTTCGAATGCACACTTCGACTCACAGTGGAACTGGGATGTCCAAAAATCTATTTCTGAATATATCCCTAAAACGCTCAATCAGAATTTATTTTTGTTGGATAAGTATCCTCATTACGTATTCAATTTTGAGGGTGGAATAAAATATTCGTGGATGAAG
>JAVBUX010000039.1:0-7420 GCA_031554915.1 Bacteroidales bacterium
GCTCGATTTGAAGCCGTTGTGATTACTTTGTATAATTACATAATAGCTGTCGTAATCACTGAACTGAGCTTCTGCAATCGTTAATTTGTTCGTATTAGCTCCCACGATACGGGTGTCACCTTTATACCATTCATAAGTCAGGTTTTCGCCTTCCACATCAATAACCCAGCTATGACTGCCATTCAAACAGATCACCGCATCATCCAGGTCTTTCTTGATCTTAGGTACATAACAGTTACGGACCACATTCACCGTATAAGTCATTGTGGTGACCATATCCTGTGCCACAACCGTAATCGGGAAGTAGTTGTCTCCCGGTTGAAGGGCAAACGTTCCGTTACCTGTGATACTTGTGATACCTGTAAAGTTCGGGGTTCCAAGGATCGTTGCCTGTTCGTCGTCACAAGCAATAGCCAGAATGTAGTCGGTCTTGCCAGGGTTAAAGTCTGACAGAGTAGTACCATTCACCTTCAGGTCTTTCAGGCTCGCATCCTGATTAGCTACGGCTACAATTGTGACAGGGGTACTGGTCACTGCATTACAGGTTCCTGTTACGGTTACATAATAATCACCGTTTTCTGTTTCGTAAGCATTGTTGATCGTCAGATTAGCGGTTGTTACTCCACTGTACTTACCTCCATTAGCCAACGTTACTGTTGTGCCATCAGATGCTTTCTTCCAGTACCATTGGTAAGTCAGGTTATGACCTACAGCTACTACAGACAATGGAACGATAGAGCCCGGGATGATATAACCATTCGACAGTTTGATACCGGCCGGTACAGATGACTGGGTATTGATCGCAGTCGTTTGATAAACTGTGATATTACCTAAAGTGACAACACTGTCGCCACAGGCACTAGAGGCTGTGAAAGTCAAGGATTTGCCATTGTCTGTATAAGTCAATACTGTGCCTGCGGTATAAGCCACACCATCCAGTTTCCAGATTTGAGTAGTTACCGGTGTTCCCTGGGCTGTAACCGTTGGGCTTGGCAATGACAAAGCATTTCCTTCGCAGATAGCCGCTGGTAAAGCAATCGGAGACACATCCGGTTTAGTCCCAATTGAAATCGTAGCCTGAACAGCTGTTGTTAGGGTACAACCATTAGAATTTGTATAATTCACACTCACGTTTTTCATCCCTGAGGTGTTCCATTTCAAAACGGCTATATTACTGGTAGGAGTACCACCCGAAGTGATGGTCGTTGCTCCGCCCAGATCCCATACATAAGCATTCATCCCCGGTTCGGTTGTGAAAGTTATATCCGTATTCACACAACCCTCATCATTCGTTGCATTTGTTACCAAGGTGACAACCGGTAACGGATTAACAGTTACTGTGAAAGCGACAGGCGTTCCTGAACAAGTTATCCCATTCACGGTATTCTGCGGAGTGATCATAATTGTTGCCTGCAATGGAGTTGTACCCGTATTGACTGCGGTAAACGATGGAATAGCTGTTTTTGGAGTAGAGCCGTTATCATCATCCAGACCGATACTGTTGCCGCCTGTCCATGTGAAATGTGTCACATTCGTGCCCAAAGGCAAAAGATCGACTGCAGAGGTAGTCCCCGGACAAACAGATAAGTTCGCTGGAGCAGTCATTGTCGGGTTTGGAATCGCTGTCACTACAATTGGAGTCATAGCACTCTTATAACCATGAATCGTACTCATCTGAGCATAGTAAGTGGTGGTTGAATTCATTAACACTGCCGTAGGAGTGGCAACCGGAGTCGTTTTATCCGATTCAAAGTGTTTAACCGTTGCATCTGCAGGTGTTACATTTACAGCCGAAGTCAAATCCACATTAGAGCCCAAACAAACAGCCGGGGCGGTTACATCGACTCTAAGTTCAATTATAGTTTTAAAATCTCCCCATTCAAGAGCTCCTTGATATGCTGAAAGGCTACCTGCCATCACATACAGGGTATCTTTAGACACTCCCGAAAAAGAAGTAGCTGTAAGTTCCGGGGGGGTCGTATTAAGTGAATATATCGATGTTAACGCGGTACAACCACTAAAAACACCATGAATTGCATTTACACCAGCCGGAATAATTATCGAGGATAGTTTCTTACAACCATAAAAAGCACCAACTTCAATAGTAGTTAAACTATTGGGGAGGTTAATAGAAGTTATATTAACACAAGATCTAAAGGCATTGCCTCCAATGGACTCTAGACTTTCCGGGAGAGTAACCGAAGTTAAGGTAGCACAACCTTGAAAAGCAAAATTTCCAATAGAGGTAACTCCTTCAGGAATAGAAATCGAAGATAAAAAAGAGCAACTTGTAAAAGCATTATTTTCAATAGTTTGAATTCCATTGGAGAGAATAACTGAATTTAAAGTTTTACAGTTGGAAAAAGCAGAAACCCCAATAACAGTAACATTATAAGTAACACTATTATAAGTAACCGTGCTTGGAATAACGACATCACCAGTATATTTATCTGGTGCCGGAAGAGGGATTACAGTAGCATCACTACCAGAAAAAGTATAGTTAATACCATCAACAACCTGCGCCGTACTTACCATGGCGCACACGAATAGGGCAAAGAGTAGAGTTATGTATTTCATATGAACATAATTTATTTTTAAAGGTCACATGAAACTCGCATGTTCATTTGTTTTGATGTACATTATTGTACATGCTCGTTTCATATTTGTTTATTAATTTGGTTTGTTATTAAACGATAAAAAGATATAAGAATCAAATTGATACAGGGATTAGTTAATCTTGGAATAACCAAAATATCATAATTCGCAATAGGAATATAAGCTATATCAGGCCCTCGAATTCTGAATACTGATTCTTGTTCAAAAATAATCAGATTAATTGCCACAAAGGCAGTCAAAATAATGAATAAAATATTCAAATTCTTTTCCCCAAATGAATAGAATTTAACGACTAGATGTGTAAGGTTAAACTTGTTGCACATTTTAAATTACAGATAGTGTGTATATTAACTATTATTATTTCAAAAAAAGGAAAATACCTTTTTTAAAACATCATTTTTTATATTAACAAATTCAATCAAGATAAAGTTCACTACTTATCCATCATTTTAACAACATTTTTAAAAGAAGCTTGAGAATTATTGGAACATAAACGTAACTGCGATAAACTGTGGAGATAGCAACCGGTTGTGGTATTGTGTTGAAGATAACCCATGCCTTTTATTTATAGGAAATACAAAAAAATTACATTTCCAAACATAAAGTATAACCAAAATATTTATAAATTTGTACTCAAACTTATACACCATGGGTAAAGTCTTGTCATTATACATTTCATTTCTTTTCCTTTTTCAAGGAATTTATTCTCAAGAAAACGACAGTATCAAAATTTCTCAAAATCACGACAGTGTGGCTGTTAAATCATTAATAGATAAAGTATCAACAACAGCACAACTATATAAAATTCACGAAATTAAATCCAACGAAGACAGTATCATCAAGGCCAAAGAAAGAGAACCTGCCTTTGCCGCTTATAAAGACAACTATTACATTACAGTAATACCTCTCAACAAAAGCTTAAATCCACAAACGGCCGATGCTAAATTTCAACTCAGCATACGCCAACGTATTTCTAATAGCGTACTGCCTTTTAATTCATTCCTTTACCTGACTTATACTCAAAAAACATTCTGGAATATTTATGGTGAATCGAGTCCTTTTCGTGACTCAAATTACAACCCGGGAATCGGAGTCGGTAAACATATATTCAATAATGGTAAATTTTTAGGTACAGCATTCGTACAAATAGAGCATGAATCAAACGGACAGGGAGATTCTATTTTATCCAGAAGCTGGAATTATTTGAGTTGCGCAGGAAAATTCTTCTTCAATCAGTTATCTTCCGTGCAATTAAAATTTTGGATTCCATTTGTCGACGGTGGAGCTAATCAGGATCTATTGCACTATCGAGGCCTTTGTGATTTTTCTTTCAACACTTTATCCCCCAATAAATTATGGTGGTTTACAACAGATATTAATCCAAGAAAAGGTTTTGGAAACGCAAATATCAATCTTAGTATCGGATACAGGCTATCAAAAAAATACAATCAATATTTCTACGTCCAGCTCTACAGCGGTTATTGCGAAGGATTACTCGATTACAATAAATATTCCTGTATGTTACGAGCAGGGTTCTGTATCAAACCAGACTTCTTTAGTTCATATTAAAAATGAAAGAAATGAATGAAATGAAAAATATTTCGTGCGTCAGCCTATTATTTTCATTTCCTTCATTTCCTTCATTCTCATTATAATTCTCTGATTTTAATATTTTTATACCAGCAATCGTATCCGTGATCCTGAAGACCGATGTAACCTTCTTTTGCAGGTCCGTCTTTAAATCCCGGCCAGTCTTTGAACTTGCTTTTTGATACAAGATCATACCACTCCGGAGTCCAAAGAGTATATTCTACTACTTTTACTCCATTTTGAGTATGTGTCACTTTTCCATTTTCAACACGGATCACGATATTATTCCATTCTCCTGCCGGTTTTGCATTTTGAGGTAAAGCAGGAATCATATCATACAGAGATCCTGCAAGGTGGTTTGCCAATTTATTATCAGAAGCATACCAGTTGTCAAGTACTTGAATTTCAGGTGCCGCATAATAAATAGGTTTTCCAGGATATTCCACCACATAGTAGAAAATTCCTGAGTTTCCTTTTGTCTCTATTTTCCAATCAATAGATAACTCGAAATTTTTATATTTTTTCGCTCCAAACAGAATGTCTCCGCCTTGTCCGCTTCCGGCCTTTTCTCCACGCTCGACTTTCATTGCTTCCTGATCGATTTTCCAGTTGGCAGCCATTTCTTCAGAGTTGCATTTTCTCCAACCGTTGAAAGATTTTCCATCGAACAGAAGGGTCCATCCAGCTTTTTGTTCTTTTTTAGACAGTGTGTTGTTTTTTTGTGCAAACAAGCCGGCAACACAGAAGACGGCTAATAACAAAGTAAAAATTTTTGTTTTCATAAGTGCTTTTTTTATGGTTGATATGAATCTAATATTTTTGAAATCATCCCCGAATAATAAAAGGGAAGATTATACAAATTAAATGATTTTCCACCTATTGTATCTACTTTATCTACGGAAAATGGATTAGACCAGATTCTGAAAGCGATGTCATGGTCAACATTTTCCATAAATAAATGAAGTGATCTAAGTCTTGAATTATGTCCCGATTTTACTTCTACCGGAATCACCATTCCTCCATATTGAATCGTAAAATCGACTTCTGCATCAGCACCTTTCTTATCGCGAACCCAAAAACTACGTTTATAAGAGACTTTGCGTTCTGAAGCAAGTAATTCCTGAGCCACAATTTGTTCGGCGACACATCCTCTCCATGCATCGGAAATATCTCTCATCCCGAATATTTCTTTTTGTATTTTAGCGGCATAGTTAACCAATCCTGTATCTAACCAGAATAACTTCGGAGAACGCCTTAAATCGGGAGATGTGGGTATTTTATATCCTGTTGATGGATAAACCAATTCCAACAACATTGCTTTTTCCAATGTCCGGAAAGCCTCCCCCATCTCTCTTGCTTTATAAGATGAACCGGCAAAATTTCCAATAGTGATCCTCTGTCCGGCATACGCCCAACCTTCTTGCAGGATATAACGGATTACATGAGACATACCTTGATTCCTGGCATACTTCTCCACATCATCTTTATAGCCCGACAGAAGAGACTCATAAATATCATTAATAGCCACCAAATCCTTATATTGTGCATAGAACTTCACAACCTCAGGCATTCCTCCGATAAGAGTAAATGTATTAAATAAATCCATCGCTTTTGAATGGATAGGTTCCGGAATATTTAATCCTGTTAATGCTTCTGAAAGCTGCTCCTCTCCTAACGCACCCAAAAACTCAGAGAATGCACAAGGACGGATTGCCATATATTCTACGCGGCCTACCGGGAACGAAATATGAGTGTCAATTAAATTTTCAAGGAGAGAACCGGCACCTATGACAAAAAGTTCAGGAATTTTTTCATAAAAATAACGCAACTTTGCAACCGCTTTGGGTGAATTTTGAATCTCATCTATGAATAGTAAAGTTCTTCCGATTAATTTAGGAGTATTGCAATACAAATAGATAACAGACAAAATATCATCAATATCTTTCTCCAGATCAAAAATATCGACGGCTCGAGAATCTTCAAGATTAAGATAAAGATAGTTGTCAAACGATTTTGCAAATTCATTGACAAGAGTCGTTTTACCTACCTGCCGGGCCCCCCGCAATATTAAGGGCTTCCTATTCCTTTTTTCCGCCCATTCTTGAAGATTGGAAAGTGCATTTCTTCGAAACATTTCTTTTTCAAATTATTACGGCAACAAATATACAACACTTGTTCCAAAGTGACGGCATAATTTTCTGTTTTTTGTTCCAAAGTGACGGTATAATTACCTGTTTTTTGTTCCAAAGTGACGGCATAGCATTTCCTACCATTACAAATCTACTACAAATTTCTTCAAATCCGAATTTTTCATTGACTTTGGAACAGAATCGTTTACAATATCCAAAATCGCATCCAACATTTTTTTACGAATATAATCCTTACTTACCACTAAAGACACTTCTCTGACAGCAGTTAAATCCTTGAACTTCCGGAGATTTTCTTGTTTTTCTTCACTCAATATCATTGCCGACATTTCAGGAACAACAGTAATTCCTGAATTCAAATCAACGATATTAATCAAGGTATCAATGCTTCCGGCTTCATAACGAACGGGGTAATTATCGCCCAAAGCCGTTCTTTTCATTCGACAAAGCCGTTCTATTTGTCCACGGAGACAGTGCACACTCTCCAATAACCAGACATTTTTAATATCAATCTGTTCCAAATCAACCTCCTTTTGTTTCCAAACCGGATCGGAAGGAGATACATAAGCATAAAATTTTTCGTAATAAACCGGATATTCAACTAAATCGGGATGATTCAGCGGACCGGCCATCAGACCGCCATCCAGCTTGCCGCCCAGGATATCCTGGATAATATTTGTTGTCGTATTTTCTTTGAGGATAAGAGAAATTTCGTTGTATTTCAACTCTTTTTTCCTCAACAACTCCGGGACCAGATAAGGGGCTATGGTTGGAATGACTCCGAGACTAAAGTTCCCCGACATCAAACTCTGTTCATTTTCAACCAATTCTCCTATCTTATTGAATTGTTTCAGAGTTATTTTTGCCTGTTCTATAACCTGACGGCCAATAGGAGTCGGCTCAACAGGCAAATCCGAACGATCAAAAACAAGAACTCCCAACTCTTCCTCCAGTTTCCGGATCATCATACTTAATGTAGGCTGCGTCACCCGACAAGCCTCTGCCGCTTTGGCAAAATGCCGGCATTGATCAACTGCAAGAACGTACTCCAATTGCTGTATTGTCAT
>JAVBUX010000204.1:0-3516 GCA_031554915.1 Bacteroidales bacterium
AATAAGAATATGGTACCATTCGACAGCAGAAGTCCATTCCAAACTTCCGGATTACGCTTTGGAACACCAGCTATCACCACCCGTGGTTTGAAAGAACCTATGATGGGAGAAATAGTAGAATTGATCGACACTGTTCTTTCAAATGCCGGTAATGAAGCTACAATCAAGACTGTTAGAGAAAAGGTTAACCTGATGATGAAAGATCATCCGTTGTTTGCCTGGTAATACACAGTCGGATTCATCATAATTAAGGCTGGAGGATTCTTCAGCCTTTTTATATCTTCACCCATAGAAAAATAGATCTGAATTATGAAAAAGAGCCATGCTATCTGGAGTCAGTAAAACTTCTCAGAAAACGATTCTGATTAGAGATACAAAAGCTTATCCAATAAGATTACATCAGGGGAAATCACAATCGTTTTGAAAATTCTTCACAAACCCGTTCATGTTTCCAAACCATGTAAACCAGCATAATATTCATTACGGTAATTTCGAAAACAAAATAAATCCAGGGATACCCTGCCAATACTGAAAGACAAAGAACAATCGCTCTCAGGTTAAATGACAACATGTTTGTGAATTTCATCAACGGCAGACTCTTTTCACGGAACTCAGTTCTAAACCATGCAGGGACTTCTCCTGTATATTTTTCGTTAATAATCCCCATCATTTTCTGGAAATGAGGAGTTTTCTTTTCTTGTTTACGGGTGTAATCCAGATAATTAAATTCAAAAAGTTTTTTTATAAAATTTTTGCTCCAACTCAAGCTCCGATATCTTTCTTGTACTTCTTTCGAATTATCCAGCTCACTTCCCTTTTTCCCTTTCAAAAAAAGCAAATGTACATTACGATAATAATCGGCCATCCGAGTTTGAGTTCCATGAAAAAATCCGGCAACTAAAGCTAAAGCCAGGATATAATATCCAAAATTATCAAACTGATTAATTATCAATGCTATATAGATAGAGATAAACCAAAAAACACCGCAAGCTCCATCCAGAATACGTCCCATTTCAGACTTCTGTCCAGTCATACGAGCCAGCTGACCATCGGCGCTATCATACGAATTAGCCCAGATCAATAAAAAGACTCCCAACAGCTTAATCCAGAAATCATTAAAATAGAAGCAGACACCTGAAGCTATTCCTATAAATATGGAGGCAATCGTAATTTGATTCGGAGTTACTCCTAATTTATTAAAAAACAAAGCCCATCGATAACCGATGTGACGATAGAAATGAATATCAATAAATTCCTCTGTATCAGTCGATTTTAGCGTAGATTCCAGTGTTGGTAGTTGTTCTGACATAGGCTTAACCTTTATACGAAATATTTTGTTTATATTTTATATGAATAATTGCCTGATCATAAATGCATTGAGCAATATAAGGAGCAGCTTCGGAACGACAAGGAGCAAAACTCGGCCAATCGTTAAAATCAATGATTTTGATCAAACTATCAGAGTCCACCACACAATCTCCTCCATAAACAAAAATGCCAAGCACTTTGGCAGCCTCATCACATATAGACTTCAAATAGCTTAGGTCGAATGGAATACCAGTCGCCTGTCCATTAATTTTTTCCCATCCGAATTTACTATGATTCAAATCATTAGGATAAAACCAATAGAAAAAATCAGTTCCTGCGACACCATAAAATTTCACTAAATCTCCAACAAGATGTTCATTCAGTACTGCAGTTTTGATCCCTCTAAGAGCATATTCATGTAAAACACTTTCTACTTCATCTATGTTGCGGGCGTAAGTCACATCTTCACGGTGAATGGCATGAAAATCCCCCCGTTTAATCCAAAAACGACTTGCCAAATCCTCCGTACTTACCGGAAGAGGTTCATCCGTATTCACGATAAGACTTTCCGGATGAGGTATTTTATTGGAAACCAATAAGCGAGTCATTTTCTCCCGCGTACAATTATCTATTCCGTATCCGGAATTAACAACCAATTTTCCTTTATCCTCCTCAACTTTCAATTTCAGGATAACATCTTTATCCCTGGCCATATCAAAGATAATATCTTCTTTGATTTCAGATTGCAAGAACTCCTGTTCGGTATATTCTTTCACCAAACAGCCTTTCCTTTTGAGATGTTCGACGGTTAAATTAAAAATGGCAGCATCATTTCCTACATGATTAGGAGAATACTGACTACCCCGACGTATCCCGGCTATTTCTAATATCATAAGACTTATTTTTATTATTCATGCGAAAGCAGGAATTGTTCCGCTTTCTCAATATCTTCGGCATGATCAACATCCACTATTTTTCCAAATGGATACGCTTTTAAACTCAAGCCGTTATTTATTAGTTCTCGTTGATAATTTCGCATTCTTGCGATTCCTCTCTCTAAACAACTATTCAGAACAGGCAAGGCATTATCAGACAAGCAATAGATACCTCCCGAAATATATTTTTCAGAACCGTCCGATTTATCAAGGAATCCTGTAATTTTCATTTCATTGTCAACTGCTATATACAAAGGCTTTTCATCATCAATAAACCCGGTAACAGCCATCATTCCATCATGCTCTTTATCAGCAATAAACGATTGGATAAACCCGGAAAATTCATCTTCTTTGAAAATTGTATCAACAGTCGTAAGACAGAACTTACCTCCATTCAATAATTGACTGATTTCATAAAAACTATGCATTGAACTCGGAGTCGATTTTACAATCAGATTTAACCGAACACTAAGTTTCTTTCTCTTAAGATGTTCCTGCACCTGTGTCATCTCCTCATTAACAATTATATTAATTGATTCTGCATTATTTTCAAGAAAAATATCAATTAGTCGGTCGATAAGAGGTTTCCCATTCAATCGAACCAATGGTTTAGGTTGTTCAATCCCTTCTTCTAAAAGTCGGGAGCCTTCTCCTGCAGCGATAATTGCGTAATTCATTTACAGTTTTTTGCCTAAATAAACATACAAAATTGCAAAGAAAGTTTAAGTCTCACAAATTTTTCAAGGAATAAATTAAATTTTAGTTAAATTTGCAGATTATTCTTAAAATTTTCAAGGTATGGAGTTTAACATTATTTCCGATTTTAAACCTACCGGCGACCAGCCGGAAGCTATTGCAGAATTGGTTTCCGGAGTTAATCAAAATATTCCCTATCAAACACTACTTGGAGTAACCGGGTCCGGAAAAACATTTACGATTGCTAATGTTATAAAAGAAGTAAAAAAACCGACTCTGGTATTAAGCCACAATAAGACTTTAGCAGCCCAGCTTTATTCTGAGTTCAAAAGTTTTTTTCCACAAAATGCGGTAGAATATTTCGTTTCGTATTACGATTATTATCAACCTGAAGCATACCTCCCCAGCACAAATCTTTATATTGAAAAAGACCTTGCGATCAATGATGAAATTGAACGATTAAGGCTTTCTGCCACATCTGCTCTATTATCGGGAAGACGGGATGTTATTATTGTGTCTTCCGTCTCATGTCTGTATGGTATCGGTAATCCTGAAGATTTTAAGGAAAACATGATCT
>JAVBUX010000303.1:0-4205 GCA_031554915.1 Bacteroidales bacterium
CCTTTAGCACTTACAATACCTGCAGTGACTGTAGAAGTCAGATTAAAAGGATTTCCCACTGCCAATACCCACTCTCCGACTTTCAATTGATCGGAATCTCCGAAAGGAACAAACGGGAAATCAGTTCCTTCAATCTTCAATAAAGCCAGATCACTTTCAGAATCCCGCCCTATCAATTTGGCCTTCAGTGTTTTATCATCATTCATTGTAATTTCTATTTCATCGGCCCCTTCAATAACGTGATTATTCGTCACAATATATCCATCATTTGAGATAATCACTCCGGAACCAAATCCAACACGAGGTTGTGAACGATATTGACGTCCACCGCCAAAGAAAAAGTCCCATGGATCCATGCTTTGTTGTTCCCGACCGGAAGGCTTTGCGATGGACTTTATATGCACCACTGCATGTATTGTCTGCTCTGCAGCAAACGTAAAATCCGTATTCTCAGCAGGAGCCGCATAATTCACCTTTTTGAATCCCGGCTGATTAAACACTTGTCCTCCAGACCCGGACATTGACTGTTTACTACTTAAATAAAAATAAGTACCGGCACCAACAGCGGCACTCACAACTCCAACAAGGAGAAAACTCAAAAATAATTTCCAATAATTTTTCATTTTGTCTATTGATTTTAGTCCGTTAAATATTTTTCTTTGCTAAATTCTAATACAAATAACGTACAATTTCCGAATTTAACATTTGATTTTAACACTTTTAACCGGATTCAAAAAATCTTAACCGGTTTTAACAGTCATTTTGGCATGCAAGGCATTCCTACTGACAAAGATTACGTAACATTCAAAAAAAAAACTATCTTTGCGGAAAATTAAATAAATGGATTTCAACCTACAATATACAGACCCTCAATCAAATGCCAGAGCCGGATTGATCACAACTGATCACGGAACAATAGAAACTCCTATTTTTATGCCGGTTGGTACACAAGGAGCTGTTAAAGCAGTACATTTCACTGAATTAAAAGAAGATATCAAGGCCCAAATTATTTTAGGAAATACCTATCATCTATATTTGCGCCCTGGGATCGATATCCTGGAAAAAGTCGGCGGGTTACATAAATTTAACGGCTGGGATCGCCCTATATTGACAGACAGTGGAGGTTTTCAGGTATTCTCCTTATCGGAAAATCGCAAGTTGCATGAAGAAGGAGCCACTTTTCGTTCTCATATCGATGGCTCAAAACACCTGTTCACTCCAGAAAATGTGATGGATATACAACGTAGCATCGGTGCCGATATCATTATGGCTTTTGATGAATGTACCCCGGGAGATGCCGATTACGAATATGCAAAAAAATCATTGGCTCTCACCGAACGCTGGCTCGACCGTTGTATTACACGCTTCAATGCAACTGAAGAAAAGTACGGATATAAACAAGCTTTATTCCCTATCGTACAAGGATGCGTCTATAAAGATTTGAGAATCAGAGCTGCAGAAAATATTGCATCCAAGGGTGCTGACGGAAATGCTATCGGGGGACTTGCCGTTGGAGAGCCTACGGAAAAAATGTATGAAATGATCGATATCGTCAACGAAATTTTACCGAAAGATAAACCTCGCTACCTAATGGGAGTCGGAACTCCGGCTAACCTACTGGAAGCCATAGAACGGGGCGTTGACATGTTCGATTGCATTATGCCGACAAGAAACGGACGAAATGGTCAGATTTTTACAAAAAACGGCATTATGAATATGCGAAACAAAAAGTGGGAAACAGATTTCTCTCCAATCGAAGAAAATGGAGCTTCTGCTATCGATGCTGTCTATTCAAAAGCTTATCTTCGTCATTTGTTCATAACGGACGAAATTCTCGCTTTGCAAATAGCCTCAATACACAACCTCGCATTTTATCTGTGGTTGGTTCAGGAAGCCCGGAAACACATTATTGAAGGCGATTTCTCTTCCTGGAAAAGAATGATGATGCCGAACATACAAAACAGGTTATGAGACTCAAAACTGGTCTGAAAATAATAGATTGGTATATTATCAAGAAATTTCTTGGTACCTATATGTTCACCATATTGTTGATTATTGCGATCACGATTGTGCTCGACTATAACCAAAAAATGGAACGGTTCATGCTACGAAATGCACCTTTCGATGCAATTATCCGTGATTACTATGTAAATTTCATCCCCTATTTTGTCAACCTGTTCAGCCCTCTGTTTACTTTTATTGCGGTTATTTTCTTCACATCAAAACTGGCGGATAACTCCGAAATCATAGCCATGTTATCCAGCGGCATGAATTTCAAGCGGTTGATGGTTCCATATATGATTTCAGCCCTTTTCATCTCTCTTTTGACATTCTCTCTAAACAGTTTTATTATCCCCAAAGGGAATATCAAACGGATTGAATTTGAAGATAAATACTACAAAGAACGAAAGGTTGATGTTGCTTCTAATATACAATTGGAAGTAGAACCTAATGTGATCATGTATTTCGACGGTTTCAATAATATTACCGGCATAGGAGATCGTATTTCATTAGAAAAATTTGAAGGGAAAACATTAAAATCCAGGTTGACTGCTCAAAGCATTAAGTACGACTCACTAAACCATTGGACTATAAACAATTACTTGATTCGAAACTTTGTTGGATTGAAAGAAGAAATTACCACGGGAACACAGATTGATACAATTCTCAATATAGTCCCTTCGGATTTTCTAATCTCGACTTTCGACAGCGAACAAATGACTACACCTCAACTAAGTAAATACATTGAACGTCAGAAAAAACGTGGGATAGGTAATATCCAACCTTTTGAAATTGAATACCACAAACGGTTTTCAATGGCTTTTGCCGCATTTATACTTACAATTATAGGAGTATCTCTATCCTCCCGGAAAATTAAAGGGGGAATGGGGTTGAATATCGGACTCGGATTACTTCTTAGCTTTTCATACATATTATTTATGCAAATATCTTCTTCATTTGCCGTTTCAGGACTTGTTAGTCCATTTATTGCTGTATGGAGTCCAAACCTCCTCTATACTTTAATTGCAGCGTATCTATACTCTAAAGCTCCAAGGTAAAATTAAATTTGTTAAATATAGTTAAATTTCAAACCTTTTATTTACACTTGGCGTTATCATAGTGTAAATAAAGAATATAGTTTTTATGTCAAAAATATCTTTCAAAGGAAATGCAGTAAACACTAACGGTGAATTGCCTAAAAAAGGAGAAAAAGTTCCGAGTTTTAATTTGGTTAAAACAGATTTGAGTGAGTTATCGTTGAATGATCTGCAAGGAAAAAATGTGATACTGAATATCTTCCCTAGCTTAGACACAAGTGTGTGTGCCGCTTCTGTAAGACGCTTCAATAAAGAAGCTACCAATATGAAAAATACAGTAGTTTTGGCTATTTCAAAAGACTTGCCGTTTGCGCATGCTCGTTTTTGTACAACGGAAGGAATTGAAAATGTAATTTCACTATCAGTATTCAGAAATCCTGAATTTGAAAAAGAATTTGGAGTGGAAATGATTGACGGACCTTTAAAAGGTCTCCTGGCCAGATGCGTTATTTTAATTGATGGTTCAGGCAATGTTGTTTACTCCGAACTGGTTCCTGAGATTACTCAAGAACCTGATTATAAGGCTGTGATAGCACATTTACAATAATTTTTGTTTTTCATTAGTTAAAGTTAAGGGTTAGTGATTGGAAGGGACTGCTTGTGGTAAGTGGTCCCTTTATTTTTTAAGCATTAATATAAAAAAATCCCATAATTCATCGAATTACAGGATTTTAACTTGATTTTTATACTCTTCGTGGAGCTGGAGGCAACAAGACCTCCTCTGTTATTTATTTAGTTCCAACCACTTAGCAATTACCAAAACATCAAGTCCACCTGCTACTCCATCTAGTTAAGTTCACCGTAAAACAATAAAATGCAGAGAAAAGAACTCTTTCTACAAAGATAGTTGTTATTTTTGTATTATGAAATGAATCTCCGGTTTATAATGCAATGAAAAAATCGACAATTGATCAACCAATATATTTTTTTGAAGTGTACCTCAATGAGTCTGGTATCAATTCATTAAAGCAAGATTTTTACAATTCTTATGTAGAAGGCGATAATAATAGTTGCACAATTGACTATGAAGATGAAAGTGTGACGTATTATTCAAATGCTATTGGAGAAAACGGAGAATATATAGACGGCTGGCATACTGACTATTTT
>JAVBUX010000181.1:0-5217 GCA_031554915.1 Bacteroidales bacterium
AACATATTAATGGTGGGGGATATTTATTTCTCACGTGTTTATTATATATAAACACAAAAAAAATGTCTAATACAGAAATTTTTGAACGTTTCTTTCTGGGAGAAACCTCTATAGAAGAAGAAAACGAACTTTTCCGGTGGCTCAACCAGGATGTTGACCATGTCAGAGAGTTTCTTCATGCACGGAAAAACTACGATCTGTTCCTGCTGGCCGATGAACAAATTACTATTCCTGAAAATATCGATATTGATGCCGAATATAAAAAATTAAAGGAATATATTCAAAAAGAAAAAGTATTACAACAGGAAGAGCATAGAAAAATCAAAAGGACAAAATCTTTAAAATATCTGAAACAAGCTGTACTGTATGCTGCAATCCTCATTGGAGTGGCATTCATAATCCACAGGTTTTCTCCTAAAGATGAATTGTTTCCACCAGCTACATCGACAGCTGAAATTCAGATCCCGGAAAAGAACAAGTCGTATATGCCTCAGGAACCTCAAAATTGTAAGATAATCAATACGAATACAAAAAACAAAAGACGGATCACTCTTCCTGACAATACCGTGGTATGGATCAATTCAAAATCTAAACTGAAATACCCTCCGAAATTTGAAGGAAATCTTCGTGAAGTCTGGCTGGAAGGGGAAGCTTATTTCGAAGTATCACATAATCCGGATAAACAATTCATTGTACATACACTGGATTTTGACATTAATGTATTCGGAACTTCTTTTAATGTATCTGCATATAACGATTATTCCAACAAATCATATACCCTTGTTGAAGGCTCTATCAAACTCACATCCAATACCGACCTGTCTTTTAATGAACTATATCTCGCGCCCGGTCAACAGGTGAACTACAACTCCGGAAAGATCGAGATTAAAGAAGTCAATCCTTCATTGGAAGCTGCATGGAGAGAGGGAAAATTCTATTTCAGGGAAAAAAGGTTTTCCGAAATCTGCCATCAACTGGAAATCGCATTTGATGTTACAATCCATATTGACGGAGACGAATTGAAAAATTTCACCTATACCGGAGATTTTATAAGAAATGAAAATCTGGAAGAAATATTATCCATCATGTCTTCCGATGAACGAATGGAATATAAAATGAATGGAAAAACCATCACAATAAAAGAAAACTAATTACCTATTTAATAAAACAAAATAATGGAGAATAAAACGAACTTATGCATTCTTCCTTTTAGGAGCTTTTCCTCAAAAGTTCTATGCATTATAGCCCTGCTTTTCTGCCAATTATCCTGGAGCTCTCACTCCCTCTGGGCAATAGCTCCCCCACAACAGGAAAAGAAAATCACTTTAAATCTGAACAATGTTACTCTTATCAAAGTATTTGATGAGATAAAAAAACAAAGTAATTATTCTTTCTGGTACCGGAATGACGATATCAATACTAATGAAAAAATATCTATAACGGTAACGGATAAAACAATCGCAGAGGTATTAGATCAGGTATTAAAAAATAAAAACCTGAAATATGAGATTAAAGAACAACATATTGTTATCTCAAAAACAGATAAAAGCTCTGATACTTCTTCGAACGACACCCCACAAAAAGAAAAAAAAACAATCGAAGGAATCGTAAAGGATGAAACCGGTGAAACCCTTATCGGAGTATCCGTACGAGCAAAAAACGCTCCTCCGGGAGTTGGTGTCACGACAAACATCGATGGAAAATACTCCCTGAATATCGATCAGCCTGGTAATACAGTCCTGATCTTTTCTTATTTAGGATATAAGACCAAGGAAGTGCCTTCAAACGGCAAGGAGCTGGTTGATGTCACTCTGGAAGAAGACGTACAAATGCTTGGTGAAGTTGTGGTTACCGGTTATCAGACCATATCCCGTGAACGTTCCACAGCTTCTTATGTCATTCTGGACAACAAAGAATTAACGAAAAACGTGACTATCAACGCCTTATCCGCGCTTCAAGGTAAAGCTGCCGGGGTAAATACTTACAACGACAATGTAGTCATCAGAGGAAATTCAACCTTTTCAGACAACATCGGGACAAAACCATTATTAGTTGTGGATGGACTTCCAACAGAAAGAAGCCTGAGCGATTACGCAACCGATGATATTGAAAGCATTACCGTACTGAAAGATGCTTCGGCAACTTCAATTTATGGTGTGCGCGCAGCCAATGGAGTTATTGTTTTGACAACAAAAAAAGCTGACAAAGGAAAATTACAGGTAAACTTTTCTTCTACTCTGACAGTCACTCCTCAATGGGATCTAAGCGATTACCGCTATGCCTCCACACCTGAAATACTGGACTTCGCAGAGAAATCTTATCAGGGCAATATCCGCAGGCAATCAAACGGAGAGGCGGGCTATTTCACGGCCAAAGGAACTATCGGAAGTAATAATATCTCTTATTATTCTCCTTTCGAAGAATTACACAGGCAATTATATCTGGGAAATATTTCACAGAATCAGTTCGATCAACAGATAAACACCTGGAAAACATACGATTATCGTCAGGAATATCAGGATTTAGCGACTCAAACTCCAATCGGACAAAACTACAACCTGTCCATTGCAAAAGAATCCGGAGGATTAAACACTTATCTATCTGTCGGTTATACCAACAACAATACGCAACAGATACAATACAATAACAGCGAATCCCTGAAAGCTTATCTAAAAGTTGGCATGAAGTTAACCGATTGGTTAACCGCCAATGTCGGAATAGATACACGTTACAGCACTTCAAAAAAGACCGATGCGACATCCCAGACTTTAGGATTGGATATGGAGCCTTATACTAAAATATTAAATGACGACGGTTCTTTGAATTACCGGGAGTATGGAAAAGGATCCGGGACTTATGGGATCAATCCTCAGGTATTGGAGTCGCTGGCTAACAACCCTAACGGAAACCTTTTCAAATCATACCGTTACAATATTTTAGACGAACTTGACAAAAGCTACACAAATGCTGAAGGTTTCTCCATCCGTAGTTTTTTTGATTTGAAATTCAATATCTGGAAAGGATTAAGTTATACTTCCAGCTTCAGCTATGAAATGAATAAAAGCCGTTCTGACAGCTACCTGGAAGCCGATGCCTACGACATGAGATTCTTCCAGAATGAAACAATCAACCCAAACGCCCAACTGACTCAGCCGATACCTAATGGAGACAGATATACCAGAAGTCAGGGCGGCAATACAAATTATACATTCAGGAATCAGGTGGATTACAACCTGACCTTGAAAGAAAAACATGCGATTGTAGCTTTGGCCGGATTGGAATTGCGGGAACAAAATAATCCTCTGGGAACTTCCCGAACCCTTTACGGATACGACAAACAAACTCTGAGTTATCAACTTTTGGATGAAAGAACCTGGGATCTCACCGGATATCCTTCGTATATCTATTCCGGAACAAGCAGCAACATGGTCAGAATCAGTAAATCATTACTGAATGAAACCTTAAACAGGTTTGTATCTTTCTATGGTAATGCATCTTATATGTTTGATAATAAGTATGGTGTCTCCGGGAGTATTCGGGTAGATGAGACAAATCTCTTTACAAAAGACCCTAAATACAAATATCGTCCTTTGTGGTCGCTCGGAGCAACCTGGAACATGAAGAGGGAAGATTTTATGAAAGATATCAGCTGGCTGGATGTATTAAAATTACGTGCAACTTATGGAATTAATGGAAACGTAGATCCGAACAGCACTCCTTATCTGGTCGGAACATCTATGGTTGCAGGTTACCGGATTACCCCTACCCGCTATGTTTCAGTCGATAAAGCTCCGAATCCTCTTTTGAGATGGGAAAAAACAACAACCTACGACCTTGGATTCGATTATTCGATATTCAATTCCAAATTATATGGAAGCGTCGATTTTTATTATAAATATAGTGATGACCTTCTGTGCTTCAAAGCAAACGATTATTCATCAGGATTCGGACCTTCGACGAACGCAAATACCAGAACCAGGATAAATAACGGAGCTATGTCGAATACCGGATTTGAAGCGACTTTAAAATCTCCCTGGTTCAAAAAAAATGATTGGACTCTCAATTCCACTTTAATCATTTCATACAACAAAAATACAGTTGAAAAAGTGGGAATACTCCCTACTACTGCCGAACAAGTACTTACCGGAGGTGATTATTTTTATGCAAATTATCCAAGAAGCACTGTTTATGCCTATCGCTACGCCGGCTTCACAGACGGAGGTACAAACGCTCAAAACGGGATTCCGTATGTCATCGGAGCAGACGGCAAAACCAATGTCGTACTGAACCCTGATGGAACCGTTAATTATTCTCAGCTAAACTCAACCAGGGATATTTATTACACAGGCCCTGCAGTTCCTCCCGTATCCATTAACTTCAACCAGGGAATTAAATATAAAGATTTCGAACTGAATGCACTTTTCATGTTTTATGGCGGACATAAAATCCGACGTCCATCTGTCAGCATCCTGACAAATGGAGACTCAGGAAGTTTACCGGAAGAAATAACCCGTGCATGGACACCAACCAACACAAATACTGACGTTCCTAAACTCTATCCTGATTATGAAGCGAATCAGATCAGCAACCTGGATCCATACGTTAATAGATATTGGCAACTTTCCGATAAACATATTGTTAACGGAAATTTCATTCGTCTCAGCAACCTGACGTTTTCATATACATTGCCATCTAAAATTGCAAAATCAATGTATATGCAATACTTAAGATTCTCATTTCAAGTAAATAATCCATGGTATTGGAGTTATGCCGGAGACGGTATTGATCCGGAAACCCGTTCGGGATCAACAACCTCCAGAATGCTTCCAAAACAGGATTCTTATGTATTCCGGTTAGATGTCAGTTTTTAATTAATAATAAAGAACATAGCAATGAAAAAAAATAAAATTAATATATTGTTGGGAATTTTATTCTCTTTTACACTAAGCTCATGCAGCTTATTCGACGATTATCTGGACGTAATTCCTAAAGGAGAACTTGTACTTGAGAATGTACAGGACTATGCTGACATGCTGAATCTGGAAACATATACCATTTATTCCAGCACATACGTTGACGGTTTATCCGATGATATTTGGGTTAATCCGCAATTTATGCTCGAATCAGGAGATTTGAGCTATGCCAAGATCAATTATCTCTACCTGGAAGACCCGGTCAGATACAATCGTATCAATTATATGTCCGGTACCGGAGATT
>JAVBUX010000271.1:0-10025 GCA_031554915.1 Bacteroidales bacterium
CACAAAAACATTAGATCTATTTATAATCCGGAATTTCATTAAAAAACACACAAGTTCCAGTATTGAAATCAACATTACAGCAGTAGTGCTGTAAACCGTTACTTATTATCAGCCATGGAACCTGCAATTTCATGTTGTAACGACTGATTTGATCGAATGTATTCTGGTTGACTACTATTCTGGGCGATTTATATTCAATAATCATCTGAGGTTTTAAGAACTTGTCGTACAACACCGTATCGCAACGCTTTTTGACATTTCCCAGTTCTATTTGTATTTCGTTTGCCAGCAAAGTTTCCGGGAAATTCTTATGATTAATCAAATAGTTAATAAAGTGTTGCCGGACATATTCCTCCGGAGTGAGACGGATATATCGTTTTTTCAAACGATCAAAAATGTATTGTTTGCCGTCCTGTTCTTTTATTTTTAATTCAAATGAAGGAAGATTGAGTTGCATAATCTGAATTTGTCATTTGCTTTTTTGAAAAATGGAGAAAAAATCTCTGTTAATCATTTTTCGTCCTTTGAATTTATACAGGTTTCTGATGACAGATACCTTAAGATTTGCATAAAAATTATGCCCCAGGAACTGCATAGAGAAATAAATAAGTAATTTTACCGGGGATTTGTGTTCCTTTGTTTTATACAGGTTATAGTGAAACGAATCAAAACTTTTCTGAATTTGTTTTCTCGAAAAACCAGGCAAATCAAGTGTTGCGATTTGCCGCTCATCTTTTGTTTCAATTTTATCAGGAATTAATCTCATTTCCTGACACATTTCATATAACCGTGTCCCGGGATAAGGAAAGAAAATGGATGTGGCATGAAAAGCCGGCTGAATTTTCCGGTTCATTTCAAGGGTTTCGGAAAATTCAAAAGGGGTTTCCGTAGGAAGTCCAACCATATTGAAAAGGGCTATATCAATTCCATGCTTTTTAGCCTCATCAGCGGCTTTCAATATTATTTCGTTAGAATAATCGCGGTTCAAAATTTCTTTCCGGATACGATAATTCCCGGATTCCAGTCCAATCGTTACTGAAAGAATGTTTGCTTTTCTGAAATTTTTAAAAACAGCTTCGATATTCATTGTTGGAAAAATACGAAGATTTGTTCCGAATTTCAACTTAAAATCCGTTTCTTTTCCGAATTGACAGAGTTCTTCACAAAAAATATCCAACCATTTCAAATCGACACCTAAAGTCTCAATTTCCAGATAGATCTCATCAATAGCAGGAAAGGCGGCATACAACTGTCTGATTTCGGCAATCACATTGCCCGGTGTCCGTAATCTGACATACTTACCGGAACTTACTTTTCTCAGCCGGTGGTTCGAGCAATAAGTACATTGATAAGGACATCCTCGTCCGACTAAAACAGCAGGTTTCGTATTCGTTTCCAGAATCCATTCCTGCCACATCTCTCTGTCAGGAAAAGGAAGTTCGTCCAGATCAGCAACAAATGGCCGGGTTGGATTTTTCGTTACTCCTTCGGAAGTTCTTACCCAAAGATTTGCTATTGTATCGATCGATTTACCGGCCTCCAAGCATTCGACTAATTCCAATGTTGGGTATTCTCCTTCACCAATACAGATAGCATCGAATAATTCCAGGTATTTTTCATCCGGATTAAGCGTTACATGGATACCGCCTGCGTAGAAAAATAATTTTGGATAGATTTTTTTTATATCGAAAGCTATTTGATAAATAAAATTGAATTCGGAATAAACGGCTGTAAATGCGATGACCTGAGGTTTGAAAGAATTGATCCTCTCGGAAAGAAGCCGGATATTCTTCTGTTTATATCGACGATCCAAAACCACCAATTCGCAGGAATGGCCGTGCTTTTTCAAGACAGAAGCAATCAGGGAAATTCCAAAATAGACCTCTTCCTGCCGCAAAAGTGGTTTCTCCTGCGTAATTGATTTTTGAACAGAATAGACAAATAGTACGTTCATTTATACGGACTTTTTTTATTGTCAATAAGACATATTCTTTACAAAGGTATAATTTTAGCTTCTAAAAAAAAATCTGTACTTTTGTTTTCTCAGTTCAATGATTATATTGTCAAAAACATGAAGACAAAACAAGAAATCGTGGATAATTGGCTGCCAAGATATACTCAAAGGCCTCTTGAGGAATTTTCCGAATATATCCTGCTGACAAATTTCAACAAGTATGTCAAAATATTCGCCGAATATTATAACGTACCTGTTTTAGGTCAGGATGCTAATATGCCGAATGCCAGCGCAGATGGGATTACTATCATTAATTTTGGCATGGGAAGCGCCAATGCGGCAACAATTATGGATTTGTTGAGCGCAGTAAAACCTAAAGCTGTGCTTTTTCTGGGAAAATGTGGAGGAGTCAAAAAACATAACTCCTTGGGAGATTATATTTTGCCGATTGCAGCAATCCGTGGAGAAGGAACTTCAAATGATTATTTTCCTCAGGAAGTCCCATCATTGCCTGCTTTTAATCTACTTCGCTCACTTTCGACCACAATTCGGGATAAAGGACGGGATTATTGGACCGGAACCATATACACTACCAACCGCAGAGTTTGGGAATTTGATGAAGATTTCAAGGAATATTTGCGCAAAATCCGTGTCATGGGGGTAGATATGGAAACAGCTACACTTTTTACTGTCGGTTTTGCAAATCATATACCTACCGGAGCTTTGCTGCTGGTAAGCGATCAACCAATGATCTCTGAAGGAATCAAGACAGACAAAAGCGATCAGATCGTTACCACTAATTTTGTTGAAGAGCATGTGATGATCGGAATAAAATCGCTACGGAATATTATTGATCACAAACAAACTGTTAAACATCTTCGTTTCGAGTGGTAAATCATGGCTAAAGATCTGTCGTTTGATGAAATAAAAAGAGATATCCTGCAAAAGAACTTTGCACCGGTTTACCTTTTTCAGGGAGAGGAAGATTATTTTATCGATCAACTGACCGATGCCCTGATGGAAAATGTGTTAAATGAATCCGAACGGGATTTTAATCAGACATTGCTTTATGGCTCAGATGCTGATGTTGCAACGATTTTAAATGCTGCCCGACGTTTTCCGATGATGGCGGAACGGCAACTTGTTGTTGTCCGGGAAGCTCAAAGTCTCAAAAATATTGACGAATTAGTATTCTATGTTTCTAATCCATTAAAATCCACTGTTTTAGTATTGAACTATAAACATGGGAAACTGGACGGACGAAAAAAACTTGCTTCAGAGATTAGTAAAACGGGTATCGTTTTCGAATCAAAAAAATTATACGACAACCAGGTGCCTTCGTTTATTAGCTCCTACCTTCAAATGAAGCAGGTCACGATCGACGGCAAATCCACGCAATTACTGGCTGATTATCTTGGAGTTAATCTTAATAAGCTGACCGGAGAGCTTGAAAAATTGTGCATTTCATTGCCCGAAAATCAACGCCGTATCACTCCCGAACTCATTGAACGAAACATTGGTATCAGCAAGGATTTTAACAACTTTGAGCTGCAGGATGCTCTTGCTTCCCGTGATATTTTGAAAGTCAACCGAATCGTAAATTATTTCGAAGCCAACCAAAAAAATAATCCTTTCATTGTCACCATGACGGTTTTGTTCAATTTCTTTTCAAATCTGATGATTTGCCATTATGAACCGGACAAAACTGAAAACGGGATTAAAAATGCCCTCGGACCCCGCTTCGGATTTCAAGTGACTGCTTATTTACAGGCTATGAGAAATTACAATGCCTTCAAAACCATGAATATAATCTCTTTATTGCGGACTTACGATGCTAAGAGCAAAGGGTTTGGCAATCCTGCTGTTCCTCCCGGAGAATTATTGAAAGAGCTGGTGTTTAAGATAATGCATTGAAAAATAAAAGAACTCCAAATTTTTATTTTAATGGCAGGGGTTCTAAAGAAAGGTACAAAATCAAGCCAATAAAATTTCCTCCACTAAACCTCTCTACTATCGAGGGGTCAGCCTTAGTAAGATAAGCATCTTTAATCAAAATACAATATGTTCAGATAAAAAATGTGTCAAGTCTAATAAAAAAAGACATACAATTATCAAAAAAAATTATACCTTTGCCCTCTTAATCAAGAATGAAAAAACGTCTAAATTCATAAATTGCCGTGTCAGAAACAAAGTACATTTTTGTAACAGGAGGTGTCGTCTCCTCTTTGGGCAAAGGAATTGTTGCCGCATCTTTAGGAAAGCTACTACAAGCCAGAGGTTATAAGGTAACCATTCAGAAATTTGACCCATATATTAATATCGATCCGGGAACTCTTAATCCTTATGAACATGGGGAATGTTATGTTACCATGGACGGGCATGAGGCCGATTTGGATTTAGGGCATTATGAGCGTTTTCTCAATGTACCTACTACAAAAGCAAACAATATCACTACAGGACGTATATATCAAAGCGTAATCAGTAAAGAACGCCGCGGAGATTATCTCGGAAAAACCGTTCAGGTAGTGCCTCATATCACGGATGAGATCAAACGTAACATCATGTTGCTCGGTACAAAATCGAAATTTGATTTTGTGATTACGGAAATCGGAGGAACAGTCGGCGATATAGAATCTCTTCCTTATATAGAAAGTGTGCGTCAGTTGCGTTGGGAAATCGGTAAAAATTGTCTTTGCGTGCACCTTACATACGTTCCTTATGTTGCTGCTGCTAAGGAAGTTAAAACTAAACCAACCCAACATTCGGTCAAAGCCCTACAGGAAATGGGTGTTCAGCCGGAAATTTTGGTTCTACGTACAGAAGAAGAATTGGAAAAAAGCATCTGCAAGAAAGTTGCACTATTTTGTAACGTAGAGGAAGATGCTGTGATTCAATCATATGACGTGAAATCCATTTTTGAAGTTCCTATCGTACTCGCAAAACAAAAAATGGATGAGATCATCCTTCGTAAAATGGGTATGCAGATTGGAGCTGCTCCTGAAATGACAGAATGGAAGGAATTTCTGAACAGAATGAATACTGCTGAAAAAACAGTAAAAATAGGTCTGGTTGGAAAGTATGTGGAACTTCCAGATGCATACAAATCAATCAATGAATCATTATTACAAGCTGCTACATACCACTATCGCAAATTAGATCTGAATTTCATTCATTCTGAAAAATTGAATGATGAAAATGTAGCAGAGCAATTAGCACAAATGGACGGCATCCTGATTGCTCCGGGCTTTGGCCAACGAGGAATCGAAGGAAAATTTGCAGCCATAAAATATGCCCGCGAAAATAATAAGCCTACTTTCGGAATCTGTCTGGGTATGCAATGCATGGTCATTGAATATGCCCGCAATGTCCTGGAATTGGAAAATGCAAATTCCACAGAAATGGATGATAAGACTCCTTACAAAGTGATTGACCTGATGGAAGAGCAAAAAAATCTGATCAATATGGGAGGCTCCATGCGCTTAGGTGCTTATGACTGTAAGATTCAAAAAGGATCGGTTGCTTTCAAGGCTTATGGAAAAGAGCTGGTTCAGGAGCGTCATCGTCACCGTTATGAATTTAACAACGAATATAAATCCCAATTTGAAGCCAGTGGAATGAAATGTACCGGAGTAAATCCGGAGACAGGATTGGAGGAAATTGTTGAAATTCCAAAATTAAAGTGGTTTCTGGGCGCTCAGTTTCATCCGGAATACAGCAGCACAGTAGTAAACCCTAACCCATTATTTATGAGCTTTATAGAAGCTGCCATCGATACGAAAAATAAATAACAAACAAAATTTATTGTACGGGACGAAAATCTTCGACCCACATCAAAAAACCCACAACATAAAGAGACATGGATAGAAATACGATTATCGGCTTTATTCTAATGATATTGATTCTTGTTGGCTTCACCTGGTTCAATCGCCCATCGCAAGAACAAATTGAGGCCCAAAAAAGATATCAGGATTCGATTGCCACTGTTCAGGCAAAAGAACAAGCTGAATTTGAAGCAAATACTGCTGCACAGAAACAAACTAAATTGGATCTGGATTCAATCAATTCTACAAATCCGGATTCTCTACATTCTGTACAATTACAAAACCAATTCAGTAGTTTCTCTTCTGCAGCTGAAGGACAGGAAGAGATCGTAAGTCTTGAAAATGAATTATTGGAAATAAAATTTTCCACAAAAGGGGGACAAGTTCATTCGGTTCGATTAAAAAATTATAAGACCTATGAAGGCAAGCCTTTAATGCTTTTCGATGGAGATAAAGAATCCAAATTAGGAGTAACTCTGAAGACTCTGGATAATCGTGTTATCAATACCGAAGATATGTATTTTGAATCGGAAAAAACTTCCGGTCAGGTCAAAATGAAATTAAAAACAACAGATGGCAATTCTTTGGATTTTATTTATTCTCTGGCGCCAAATGATTATATCTTGCATTTTGACATGGTTTCCAATGGCTTGGATAAACATCTGGTTGCCGGAACCAATGGATTAGATCTCCGTTGGACACAATATGGAAGAAGACAGGAGAAAGGTCGCAGTTTTGAAAACCGTTATGCAAAAATAAGCTCTAAATACCTGGCAGACAATGACATTGAAGATCTTAGTGAATCTAAAGACGATTCTAAAAAGATCTCTAATAAGTTGAAATGGATTGCATACAAAGATCAATTTTTCTCTTCTGTTCTGATTTCTGAAACAGGTTTTGAAGCTAATGAACTGAATTCAAAGGTATTGAAAGATGATGAGGTATATCTAAAATCGTATAATACAAATACAAGTATTGCATTTGATCCGAAAGGTGCAGAAAAGACTAAACTATATTACTTTTTTGGACCAAATGAATATGCCTTGTTGAAAGAATACGACAAGACACATTTCGAAGGGCAGGATTTACAGTTAGAGCGCTTGGTTCCCCTGGGTTGGAGCCTTTTCAGATATGTCAACAAGTGGATCGTAATTCCATTATTCAATTTTTGGGATTCGATTTGTGCGAATGTGGGACTTGCAATTCTCTTGCTGACTATTACTATCAAATTGTTGTTGTCGCCATTTACCTATAAATCGTATAAATCATCTGCGAAAATGCGGGTTATGCGTCCTCAGGTTGAAGAAATCAATCAAAAATATCCGGGAACAGAAAATGCCATGACCAGGCAACAGAAAACGATGGAACTGTACCGACAGGTTGGGGTCAATCCGATGAGCGGATGTCTGCCGATGTTGTTGCAAATGCCATTCTGGCTCGCATTGTTCATGTTCTTCCCAACGGCCATTGAATTGAGAGGAGAAAGTTTCTTGTGGGCAGATGACCTATCGACTTATGATGCAATTATTTCCTGGGATACCTACATTCCTTTCGTAACACAACACTTTGGTAATCACTTGAGTTTGTTCTGTTTGTTGATGGCCATATCCACGATTATTTATACTAAAATCAATATGGATCAAACAAATACGGGTCAGCAACAGATGCCGGGTATGAAGTTGATGATGTATGCAATGCCTGTATTTATGTTTGTCTGGTTCAACCAGTATCCTGCTGGTTTGAGTTTTTATTATCTTTGTAACAAATTAATAACCATGGCTCAAACGTATGGCTTCCGTTATTTCGTTAACGAAGAGAAACTGTTAGCCCAACTGGAAAACAACAAGAAAAAACCGGCTAAAAAGAAATCCGGTTTTATGGCACGTCTGGAAGAAGCCCAACGTCAACAACAAGCTATGGCTAAACAAAGAGAACAACAACAGCGCAGTAGTTCGAAAAAAAGATAATGCTAAAATAACAATACAAAAATGAAAACACTGGAACAAATTGTAGCGGAAAAATTATTAAAAATTAAAGCTGTCAAACTTCAACCGGCAAATCCATTTACATGGGCTTCAGGTTGGAAGTCTCCTATATATTGCGATAATCGCAAAACTCTTTCTTATCCGGGAATCCGTAATTTTATCAAATTGGAATTGGCCCGTATTATTGCGGAAAAATACGATCAAGTGGATGCGATTGCCGGTGTTGCAACAGGCGCAATTGCACAAGGAGCCATGGTTGCAGAAGAACTAAATCTGCCGTTCGTTTACATCCGTGCCACTCCAAAAGATCATGGATTGGAAAACCTGATTGAAGGCGACTTAAAACCAGGTTCTAAAGTGGTTGTGGTTGAAGACTTGATCTCCACAGGAGGAAGCAGTATGAAAGCAATTGAGGCTGTTCGTAATGCCGGTTGTGATGTCCTGGGAATGGTTGCTATCTTTACTTATGGCCTTTCTACAGCAGAGAAAACGTTCAAAGAAGGAAAAGTTAACCTGACTACTCTTTGTAATTATGATGCTATTCTTGACGAAGCATTAAGAATTGATTACATCGATGAGTCCGAAATTAAAACACTTCAGGAATGGCGTAAAGATCCATCCAAATGGAATCCAAAATAATATGACAGAATTCGTTAGCCAAATAAAAACGCTTCCTTATAACGAAGAGGACATTTATGCAATGCTATCCGATTTGTCGAACATGGAACGTGTAAAAGATAAAATCCCTGCGGATAAAATACAAGACATCGCTTTTGACAGAGATTCTTGTAGTTTTTCTATTAATCCGGTTGGTAAAGTGAAATTCTCAATTGTCGATCGTGAACCCTGCAAAACAATTAAGTTTATAGCAGACGAATCTCCTATGGAGGTCTCTTTGTGGATACAATTGAAACAAACAGGAGAAAACGACACTAAAATGAAAATCACTGTCAAAGCGGAACTAAACCCGTTTTTGAAACCAATGCTCTCAAAACCTCTACAAGAAGGAGTCGATAAGATTGCAGACGTATTAGCTGCAGTACAATATAAATAATGAGTAAGCTCTGGCAAAAAAATATCGAAGTTGATAAGGCGGTAGAAAAATTTACGGTTGGTAAAGATCGTGAAATGGATCTCTATCTGGCTAAGTACGACACACTTGGCTCGATGGCTCATATTACAATGCTGGAAAGTATCGGTTTGTTAACCTCCAGTGAGTTGGAGGCTCTACTGAAAGAACTTCGAATAATATATCAGATTGCTGAATCAGGAAAGTTTATTATTGAAGAGGGTGTTGAGGACGTACATTCGCAGGTGGAATTGATGCTTACCCGTAAATTAGGCGATGTAGGCAAGAAAATACACAGCGGGCGTTCACGCAACGACCAGGTGCTGCTGGATGTAAAGCTTTTTACCAGAAACGAAATACAAAGCCTTGTCGAAAACGTTTCAAATTTGATAGATACCCTGATCTTTCAAAGTAACAGATACAAAGATGTGCTTCTTCCGGGCTATACACATCTGCAGGTGGCCATGCCATCTTCTTTTGGACTATGGTTCGGAGCTTATGCAGAAAGCCTTACGGATGACTTGCAAATGCTTTTAGCAGCCTATAAGATATGTAATCGGAATCCATTAGGATCAGCAGCCGGTTACGGTTCTTCATTTCCGCTTAACCGCCAGATGACGACCGATTTACTGGGTTTTGACTCGATGAACTACAATGTAGTTTATGCCCAAATGGGCCGTGGAAAGATGGAGCGTACTGTTGGCTTTACAGTAGCAGGAATTGCGGCAACTCTTTCTAAGTTGGCATTTGATGCTTGTATGTTCAACAGCCAAAACTTCGGATTTATCAAGCTCCCGGACGAGTTTACAACCGGTTCAAGTATCATGCCGCATAAAAAAAATCCGGATGTATTTGAGTTGACCCGGGCAAAATGTAATTTGATGCAAAGTATTCCTCAACAGATTACATTAATCACAAATAATCTTCCATCTGGCTATTTCCGTGATTTACAAATAATTAAAGAGATTTTTCTGCCTGCTTTCGATGAACTTTCCGACTGCCTCAGTATGGTTCAGATGATGATGCAGGAAGTAAAAGTAATCGAAAATATCCTTGACGATGACAAGTACAATCTACTTTTCAGTGTGGAAAAAGTAAATGAACTGGTGCTGCAGGGAGTCCCCTTCCGCGATGCCTACAAACAAGTAGGACTGGAGATCGAAGCAGGAAACTTTGTTCCTGATAAAACCGTCCAT
>JAVBUX010000089.1:0-3957 GCA_031554915.1 Bacteroidales bacterium
AGCGGAAGGAGAAAACCTGACTTACGAATGGTACAAGGGAGAGAAACGTATCCTGGGAGAAAACACCCCAACGATCACCATCCCGGAAGCTCAGTTCAGCGATTACGACCGTTACTATGTCGTGGTAAGAAGTAACCACAATGGCTTCAAATCGAGCATTCAAAGTAAGAAGGTGCGTCTCTGGGTAGCAGATTACTTACCTGAACACTTGCGTTTGGCAGAATATCCAAATCCTGCAACCGTAGGTAAGACTTCTCACCTCAAAGTGGATGGGTATGTTGATGTTACGAAATACAGTTGGAGTTATTCCAAAGATGGCGTAACCTTCTCTCCAGCTGTCACATTGTACAACGAGAATGAAACCTGGGCTACTTTCGGAACCCTATCCGCAGGAACAGGCATCTTGAAAGTGACAATGGAACATCCATGTGGTACAAGAGAACTGACTCAAACGATCACAGTGAACTATCCGACAGGAGTAGAGGATGTAACAGCAACGATAGTTACTGTTTATCCTAACCCGACTTCAGGAATCCTGAAAGTCTCAGGAACTGTAGCAAATCAAATGATCAAAGTGACTGATGTTACCGGATCGTTGAAAGGCAGTTACAAGACCCAGGAAGGCACTACGACGATCGACCTGACTGGTTATGCCAAAGGAACGTACCTGGTGCAGTACAATGGCAAAGCTTACAAGGTGATCAGAAAATAAGCTGAGGATGGAGTTCTAAATTCCGCCAAAAGGAGAAGGGCATGCCAGTTGAGTTGGCGTGCCCTTCTTTATTTCAAATGTGTCTCGTCCTAAAATGCTAATATTTTAAGACGAACAGAAGAGTTATTGTATGGGAAAAATAATAAAAACCATTGTATCCCATACTGCGTGAGAGATAAGCAACGGTAATAGGTTTTTAGGTTTAATGAGCCAGTACATCAGTCCCCAGAATATGCCACAGACACAGGCAGCCATAACTAAGATGAAGTTGAAAGACCAGATATGGACGAGGCTGTATATCAATATTGTAAAGAAGAATCCCTTGAAATTTCCGAATTGCTCCATCCAATTGCGTTGGATATATCCCTGCCAGAAAATAACTTCAGCAGGTCCGATCCAAAATAGGAGTAATAGAGCAATCAGATTGTAGTTATTGCCATCACGGAGGGAATATATTGAATTGATTTGTCCTGACGCAAAATCGAATAGCCGGATAGAAAGGAAGTTTCCAATGTAAAAAACTCCCCATAAAAGGCAAGCAGATACTAATCCGATTATGACCGATTTGATATCCAGGTGAAATTGCGATTTCCATTCTTTTTCCAGGGCGAAGCTCATGAGTATCAGTATCCCTGCAGATATACTCATCGCAGCCCAGAAATTGAGATAAATCGATGTCCAGGGAGAGAACATCACAAACCATAAAATGGCAGCAATTGATATAGCAATAATTTGTTTTTTCAAGGCCAGGAGGATATAATGATAGTAATGATCATTAATAAACTGTAAATCAATTGTAATTGTGCCGTTTTTACATCCAGATCAGCTATGTTTTCCGGATTTTCCAGCTTTGCATTGTTCATAATTTTAATATTTTTCAAAGCAACCGGAAGAGTGATAAAAACAGCGAGGGTAATCCAGGATATGATTCCGGTTACAACTAGCAATATAGAAGATACATAAGCCATTCCCAATAGTGATTTATAGAGGATAATGGATTTGTTTATACCCAAATTCATGGCTAATGTTTTGATATTGGCTCGTTTATCCGATAGTATGTCCCGAGTGTTATTGGCATGTAGGATATTGACGGTAATAAATGTGATTGGAAAGCATAAAGCAATGGCTTCCCAGCAGACTATTGATGTCATAGCGTAAAACGTTCCAAGAGATATAACCGGGCCATAAACGATGAAAATAAGCAGATCTCCAAGGGCTTTGGATTTGAATTGAAAATAAAATCCGGCTCCGATCATTCCAACAATTCCTATAATAAGCAAAGGAAGCCCTGTTTGTGAGTATAGATATAGTCCAAGCATTGTTCCTGCTGTCAGTGTGCCAAGGCCATAGTACAGGATTGTTTTGGGCTCAAATACTTTATTTACTAACATACCTGCACCAAATGTATCTTCCCTGTCCACCCCATTTTTATAATCGAAATAATCACTTACCAGGTTGCCTCCGGCATGAAATATTATCGCCCCTAATACAGCAAATATACCCAGAAACCAGTTGACGGTTATAGTTTGAAAATGAGAAATATAAAACACGTATGTGAAAGCCAGGAGGGCAGGCATTGAGGAGGCTGGAAAAGACCAGGGACGAGCAGCAAAGATCCAGTCTTTTAAAGAGTGTTTTTTCATGAGGAGAATGAGCAATGTTAGATGTAGATTTAGTATAAAAAAATAAGAAGCCGATTTAATCGGCTTCTTTAATTTATAATAACGCTTTCAGTTTATCTTCCAGTACGCTTTTTTGACCAGCTCCCACGAATTTATCCACAACTTCTCCATTTTTGAAATAAAGAATAGTTGGAATATTACGTATGCCATATTGTCCGGTAATTTCGTCATTTTCATCGACGTTAACTTTACCGATAATAGCTTTACCTTCGTATTCTGCAGCTAGTTCTTCGATAATAGGAGTGATCATTCGACATGGTCCGCACCATTCTGCCCAAAAGTCCACCATCACAGGCTTGTCGCCACTTACTAATCCTTCAAAATTAGCATCTGTAATTTCCATTGCCATAATTTTGTGTATTTTTATATTGTTAAAAAATTAATTACATCTAAAAACTATAGAGTTATCCTCCAAATACCGTACCAGCTTTCTGCTGACTGAAAATTTTTCTCCCTCGGCGAATAAAGATATATATACTTTATGCTTATCGTTGTCTTCAATTTTAAAATATAGGGATGTATTGCCAGGGTTACTTTTGATCAAAGAAGACAGTTCTGCAATAGAGTCCTCCTGGATATCCATCAGATTCAATGCGATAGTGAATTTTTCTATAATAGAGTCTTTGACTTCACTGAGAGGCTCCATTGATTTGATTTTCAGATCAGTAATATTTTCATTGTATTGTCTCGCCTGAAATGAGCCTTTAATCAGAAGGAATGTGTTAGGCCGGCAGTATTTGGAATATTCGAAATAATCGTTTCCAAACAATGGTATTTCCGCGCTTCCGGTATAGTCCTCCAGTTTGAATATTCCGAAAGGTTTTCCTGTTTTAGTAATTCCCTCGCGGAAAGCGGTAACGATTCCTGCCATCATGACTTCTTTTCCTTTGAGAGCGTCTTTATCTTCAGTCAGCTCTTTCATGGATAGGTTACAGACGTGGTTTAGGACAATATAATATTCATCGAGCGGGTGGGATGATAAATAAATTCCTACCAGTTCCCGTTCTTTATTCAATCGTTCCAAATCGCTCCATTTTTCACATTTCGGGATTTCCGGTTTAGCGATTTCAATTTCATTCCCCATCCCTCCGAATAGAGAATTTGCACTTGTTTGTTTATCTGTCTGGTACTTGTTTCCGTAACGAATAATGCTTTCAATAAAGAATTCACCCTTACTGTTAAGAGCAAAATACTGCTCTCTGGTTGCTTCAGAGAAATTATCGAAAGCTCCCGCAAGACAAAGCGCCTCTATATTTTTTTTGTTGCAGGCAGTCAAATTAATTCGTTCTACAAAATCAAAAATTCCTTTGAATGGTCCGTTAGTTGTCCGTTCTTTGATAATATTTTCAACAGCGCCTGCGCCAACACCTTTCACTCCACCCATTCCGAAGAGGATATCACCGTTTTTATTTACGGTAAAGTTTAGTTCAGATTCATTGACATCAGGACCTTTCACTCCGATACCCATGCTACGGCACTCATCCATGAATTTAGTGATTTCCCCGATATCATCCTTGTTTCGCGTTAAGTTGGCCGCCATGAATTCCGCAGGGTAGTGGGCTT
>JAVBUX010000112.1:0-4614 GCA_031554915.1 Bacteroidales bacterium
ACTTTACGGGCTTCGATCATTTCATCGACTGTAAGTTTGATAAAATTCAGATGTTCCGCAATATCTTCAATAATGATCAGATCCTGAGCTGCAATCTTCTTCGCTTTTTCTTTGTCGTATAAAGCGAATATTTTAGATACATTATCAAGTAATAAGCCTTGATAACGTGTAGCGACAGGGATGATATGATTCATTGCCAAATCGCCTAAAACACGGGCTTCTATCTGGATTTTTTTAGTGTATTGTTCCCATTTTACTTCATTACGGGCATGTAGCTCTTTTTCGTTTAATACTTCAGTAGATGTGAACAGTTCTACAGTTTGTTTATTTAAATAAGCATCATAAATAACAGGTACGCGGGTTTCGCAGTCCAGTCCTCTTTTTCCGGCTTCAATTTTCCATTCGTCGGAATAACCGTTTCCGTCAAACCGGATATTCTTGGATTCTTTGATGTTTTTTTGAATGGTTAAAAAGAGAGCTTCTTCTTTGTCTTTCCCTTGGGAGACAAGGGAATCCACATCCTTTTTAAATTTCCTCAATTGTCCTGCTACAGCAGTGTTTAGTGCCAACATGGCAGCCGCGCAGTTTGCCGAAGAACCTACTGCCCGAAACTCAAAACGATTTCCTGTAAAAGCAAAAGCAGAAGTCCGGTTACGGTCGGTATTGTCTATCATGATCTCCGGAATATGGTTTAATGATAATCTGGTTCCTGCCTTTTCCTGCAATTTGATATCTTTTAAATTTTTGCTTTTTTCCAGTTCATCCAGTAATGCTGATATCTGACTACCCATAAAAACGGATATGATGGCAGGAGGAGCTTCGTTTGCTCCCAGTCTGTGTGCATTGGTTGCTGAAGATATGGATGCTTTGAGCAGGGCATTGTTTTTATAGACAGCCATCAAGATGTTAGAAATAAAAGTGATGAATTGCAGATTTTGTTTTGCATTTTTTCCCGGGCCTAACAAATTGACACCAGTATCTGTACCTAATGACCAGTTATTATGTTTCCCGGAGCCATTGATCCCTTTGAATGGCTTTTCATGTAACAATACCCGGAAATTATGGCGCAGGGCAACTATCCTCATTACAGACATCAAGAGCAGGTTGTGGTCGACTGCCAGGTTACATTCTTCAAAGATTGGAGCCAACTCAAACTGATTTGGGGCAACTTCATTGTGTCTTGTTTTTACCGGAATACTTAATTTGTAACATTCGTATTCCAGATCACGCATAAATGCAGCTACACGACAAGGAATGGAGCCGAAGTAATGATCTTCAAGTTGTTGGTTCTTAGCACTTTCATGCCCCATCAATGTGCGTTCGGTGAGGACTAAATCCGGACGAGCAGAATATAAGGCATCGTCCACAAGAAAATATTCCTGTTCCCAGCCCAGATAAGAATATACCTTTTTTACAGAAGGATCAAATAGTTTACAGACATCTGTAGCGGCTTTATCAACGGCATTAATCGATTTCAATAAAGGAGTCTTATAATCCAGGGCTTCTCCTGTATAAGAAATAAAAATGGTAGGAATGCATAAAGTGTCGTTGATGATAAAAGCCGGAGAAGAAGGGTCCCATGCAGTATATCCCCTGGCTTCAAATGTATTTCGGATACCTCCGCTGGGAAAACTGGATGCATCAGGTTCCTGTTGTGCGAGTAATTTCCCTGAAAACTCTTCAATGACTCCGCCATTTCCGTCAAAACTGATGAAGGCATCGTGTTTCTCCGCAGTACCGTCAGTTAATGGATGAAACCAGTGGGTGTAGTGTGTCGCACCCATTTCCATAGCCCACATACGCATGCCAGCCGCGACATGGTTTGCGATTTCACTTTGTAAAGGTTCTCCTTTGTCAATGGCGTTTAATACCAATTTTAGGGTTTCTTGAGACAGATATTTTCTCATGTTTTTTCTGTCGAAGACATACTTCCCGAAATAATCAGAAGCTTTTATTCCTGGTACAGGAACATCAATTGCTTTTCGTCTGGAAGCTTCATTAACTGCTTTAAATCTTAGATTTGACATTTGGATTTATTTTAATATGATGTTATTTTTTGAGCACTCTTTGATCATTTCATCAGGCCAGATGCTTGATTGTACTTCGCCGATATGTGCACAGCGAAGTAAAAACATGCAGAGCCGGGATTGTCCGATACCTCCGCCGATAGAAAGAGGGATGAGATCGTTCATCAGACTTTGATGGAAAAGTAATCCTAATCTTTCTTCACATTCCCGGATCTTCAATTGTACTAACAGGGCTTTTTTATCGACCCGGATACCCATGGAAGAAAGTTCAAAAGCATTGTTTAGAATAGGATTCCAAACAAAGATATCTCCATTCAGCCCTTTGTATCCGTCTTTTGTCGGAGTACTCCAATCGTCGTAGTCTGGAGAACGTCCGTCATGTATTTGCCCATCCGATAATTCTCCTCCGATGCCAATAAGAAAAATAGAACCGTATTTTTTTGTAGCCTGGATTTCTCGTTCTCTGGGAGAAAGCTCCGGAAATTCTTTTTGTAAATCTTCTGTATGAATAAATGTGATCTCATTTGCCAAAACAGGTTTTATTTGTGGCCATAGTTGACAAATCTCATTTTCTGTATCTTTGATTGCCTGATAGATTCGTTTTACAATACTTTTCAAGAAATCGATACTCCTATCTGAAGCTGTAATTGTACGTTCCCAATCCCATTGATCGACATAAATGGAATGGATATTATCCAATTCTTCATCTGTACGAATGGCATTCATGTCGGTATAAAGCCCTTTGCCGGCTTCGATATCGTAGCTACCTAATTTCATTCTCTTCCAGTTCGCCAGAGAATGTACTATTTCAGCTCTTTTTCCTCCAACAGCAGGGATGTCGAAGGATACCGGACGTTCTACTCCGTTGAGATTGTCATTTATTCCGGTACCTGATAGTACGAATAAAGGTGCTGTGACTCGTCGCAGATTTAATGTCTGTGACAATTTTTCCTGAAATGTATCTTTTGCTTGTTTTATTGCTTGTTCCATGTCTTCGGAAGCAAGTGCGGGCTCATAGCCCTGAGGAATAAATAATGCCATTTTGAAAATTATTTTTATGATTATTCTACAATAAATTCTCCGTATTGTTCATCATGTTGGCTTCTGTCCGGTTCAATTCGTTCACAGGCTGGAAAATGTATATTTTCTTTCCGGGAATGGGGATTAGCGATTATATTTTTCATCGATTTGCCTAAATTTTTATTAAAAACTTGTCTTTTGGAATATAAAATCCCTGTTTCGATAGAAATCAGCTTTCTTTCGAATTAAAAATTAGGTAAATACGGGTTCTATTTAGCGCCTTTTATCGAATTTACCTTGATATAAAGAAAATTTCCCCCCTATTGGGGATTTTGTATGCGAGGATAGAGATAATAATAGTTCATTTTGTTGAAATGATTATGAAATTTATATTTGCATTTCAAAATGAAATGATTTATCTGCAAAAATAATCTATTTATTTTCTATTTGCAAATAAACATTTCTTTTTGATCTTTTGTGATATTGTTTTTGAATAAAATTATACTTTGATGAAATATTAATCTTTTCTGTTATTTGAAATGATTCAAAATAAGTATTGTATTATCGAATGATTTTTACGACCTTTGTGATTCAAAATTTGAATAGTATATTAATAATGAAGCTATCCGACCTTAAGACAGGCGAAAAAGGGATTATTGTTAAAGTGACAGGACGTGGTGCTTTTCGCAAACGAATTATCGAAATGGGATTTGTGCGGGGAAAAACAGTCGAGGTATTGCTTAATGCTCCCCTGAATGATCCGATTAAGTACCGTATTATGGGGTATGAGGTTTCCCTTCGAAGAAGTGAAGCCAATCTGGTAGAGGTCGTATCTGAGGATGTGTCCGAAACTGGATCAAATGGAAGGCCTCCTTTAACGATTGATAGTGAGTGGCTTAGAGAGATCGCTGAAGAACGAAGCAAAACAATTAATGTGGCTCTGGTCGGAAACCCGAATTCAGGAAAGACATCTCTTTTCAATATGGCTTCTGGAGCACATGAACGTGTTGGAAATTACAGTGGAGTGACTGTCGATGCCAGGGAAGGGAAATTCAAGCACAAAGGATATACATTCAAACTATATGATTTGCCGGGAACTTATTCTTTATCGGCATATTCACCGGAAGAGCTTTATGTCAGACAGCAGATAAATGAGGAACATCCGGATGTAATCATCAATGTTGTTGCAGCATCTAACCTTGAAAGAAACCTTTATTTGACGACTCAGTTGATTGATATGGACTCCAATGTTGTCATTGCATTGAACATGTATGATGAATTGGAAAAATCCGGGGCTAAATTCAATTATGAATCTTTGGCCCGTATGATTGGAATGCCGATTGTGCCCACTGTGGGAAAAACAGGGAAAGGGGTGCCGGAACTCTTCGATAAGATTATTGAGGTTTATGAAGGCCAATGTTCTACCTCTCGCCATATTCATATTAATTATGGGGAAGAATTGGAAGCCGGAATAACTCAGGTCAGAAATGTTCTGAAAGAAGGAGGTTCTATAGGTAAAGATCAGTCCAAACGATATATTAGCATCAAACTATTGGAAGGTGACAGG
>JAVBUX010000060.1:0-17569 GCA_031554915.1 Bacteroidales bacterium
AATAAGAAACGTTCCATTTCAACGATGGAATTGGAGATAAAAATTGCCTGAAAGTTATCTCCATACTTTAATCCGTGACAAATTCCTGATACAATGGCATATACGTTTTTTAGTACAGATGCAAATTCAACGCCGATAACATCTTTACTGGTAGAAGTTCTGACGAAATGAGTTGTAAAAGCATCCGCGATTGCTTGAGCATTATTCTCATTGGGGCAGGTGATACTCAGATACGATAAGCGTTCCAGGGCAACTTCTTCAGCATGACATGGTCCTCCTAGTACCGCAATGTTTTCAGAGGGCATGTCGTAAAATTTCGTAAAATAATCAGAAACAAGCATATTTTCATCCGGAACGATACCTTTGATTGCAGAAACAATCACTTTATCCGTCATCGGAGTTCTCAGTTTTTTTAAATGCTGTTTCAGAAAAGGGGATGGTGTTGCAAAAATCAGGGTATCTGATTCTTTAACCACTTGATTGATATTATCGTAGAAATTGATTTTATTAACATCAAATTTGACTCCTGTCAAGTATGAAGGGTTATGTCCGAATTTCCGGATTTCTTCAATTTGTTCCGGACGACGCATATACCAATTGAAATTGGTTTGCGTCATGGACATAATCTTGGCAATTGCGGTGGCCCAACTTCCTCCACCCATTACAGCGACTTTTCCCGGTATCTGCATGATTTCAATATTTATTCGGTTTCTGCCTCTTCTCTTTTCTGGACTTTTTCAGGACGCATCTGAGGGAAGAACAATACTTCCTGGATGGATGTTTGTCCTGTGAGCAACATCACCAAACGATCCATGCCGATTCCCATTCCGGATGTCGGGGGCATGCCATATTCTAATGCACGAAGGAAATCCTGATCGATAAACATCGCTTCATCGTCTCCCTTTTCTGATAATTGCAGTTGGTCTTCGAAACGTCCGCGTTGATCGATAGGATCATTTAATTCGGAATAAGCATTTGCCAATTCTTTTCCGTTGATCATTAATTCAAAGCGTTCAGTTAAGTCCGGATTGGAGCGGTGTTCCTTACACAGAGGAGACATTTCTTTCGGATAATCAGTGATAAATGTAGGTTGAATGTATTTCCCTTCACATTTTTCGCCGAATATTTCGTCAATGAGTTTTCCTTTACCCATTGTATTATCTTGTTCAACGTGTAATTGTTTGCACACTTCACGCAATTGCTCTTCTCCCATTCCTGCAATATCGATACCTGTATTTTCTTTGATGGCTTCAATCATGGAAACACGGCGATAAGGAGCTTTGAAATTGATGGTATTATTTCCGACTTTGACTTCGGTAGTACCCAGTACGTCCAGACAGATTTTTTCCAGCATCTGTTCCGTGAATTGCATCATCCAGTTGTAATCTTTGTAAGATACATAGATTTCCATAGCGGTGAATTCCGGATTATGAGTACGGTCCATACCTTCATTACGGAAGTTTCGGGAAAATTCATAAACTCCTTCGAATCCGCCGACGATCAATCTTTTGAGGTATAATTCGTTTGCAATACGAAGATATAATGGAATATCTAATGCATTATGGTGTGTAATAAACGGACGTGCAGCGGCTCCTCCCGGGATACTTTGCAATACAGGAGTATCGACTTCGATATATCCTTTTGAATTGAAAAATTCGCGCATGGAATTGAATATTTTCGTACGTTTTACAAAAATATCTTTGATTCCTTCATTTACGACAAGGTCAACATAACGTTGACGGTAACGCATTTCAGGATCTTCAAAAGCATCATAAGCTACTCCATCTTTATATTTTACGATAGGCAGAGGGCGAAGTGATTTTGCAAGAACGGTTAATTCCTGTGCGTGTACGGAAATTTCGCCCATTTGAGTACGGAAAACATATCCTTTGATACCCACAAAATCTCCGATATCAAGTAATTTTTTAAAGACAGTGTTGTACAGTTCTTTGTCTTCTCCCGGACAGATATCATCCCTGGATATATAAATTTGGATGCGTCCTTCGGAATCCTGCAACTCCATGAATGCCGCTTTTCCCATGATACGACGGGTCATGATTCGTCCTGCGACTGTAATGTCACGTCTTGGAGCGTCGTCCAGAAATGTTGCTTTAATTTCTGTGGAATAGCCTGTTACTTCATATTCATCGGCGGGATATGGGTTGATTCCCATATTGCGTAAACTCTCAAGGCTGTTACGGCGAAATATTTCCTGTTCGCTCAGTTCTTGCATACTCATTCTGTTTTTGTTTAGTAAATTTTCGCAAAGTTACCACAAAAAAGTAAATTTATATGTATTAATTGCAAAAAACTGCTACCTTTGCAGCGCTGTTTAGCATTAAGGACTGTTAGCTCAGTTGGTTCAGAGCATTACCTTGACAGGGTAGGGGTCGCTGGTTCGAGTCCAGCACAGTTCACACTTCGTTAATACATATTTTCCCGCATCAACAGTGGCTTATAAAGCTATTCTGAAAATTAATTTTTCACTTCATTTTTACAGATGAAATTTAATTTGTATCTTTGAAATTGATAAGAATTAGTGCGAAAATGACAGTCAGTTTCAAAATTCACGTGAATATTCAACTATGTTATTTGTCTATTTTTGCTGGAATCAGGAAAATTTAAAAACCACATAAAATCATGTTTAAACACATTCTTTTAATATCATTATTGTTTCTGGTCGTTCCATTTTCAGAGGCTTCCGATCGAAAACCTTCAGGTTTGCTAACTGATTTGATCGAAAATACGAATATAGTATATCTTAATGGTTATGCCTCATCTCTTTCATTACAGGATATTGAAAAAGCCATTGAACCTGTTCAATATGCAAAAATAGCCTCTTCTCATCCGTCTTTTAGTTGGATTGTTCCGGGAAGTAAGCCGGGAACAAAACAAATGGGATATCGGATTATTGTTTCAGATACATATCAGAATGCAGTTTCGGGAATCGGAACTATATGGGATAGTGGTCTTGTTAAGGACTCTCAATCAAGTGGGATAATTTACAAGGGTGCTGGTTTACAGCCGGATAAAACCTATTTTTGGCGGGTTAAAACAATTACCAATACGGAGGATGAAAGTGACTGGTCGGATGTGAAAGCATTTCGTACAGCTGATTCATTGTCGGAATATGGAGTGTCATATTATCCTTTGGTGAAAAATCAGGAGTATCCGGTTGCAATGAATACAACAATTTCCGGGACTCAAGTGGTTGATTTTGGAAAAGCCTCTTTTGGACAACTGGTTTTAACTTTGGCGTCCGAATGTGCGGATACCATTTATGTATATCTTGGAGAAAAGATAAAAGACAATTGTGTTGATAAAAAACCCGGAGGATCAATACGTTATCAGCGATATTCTTTACCTCTTCTGAAGGGCACTCATTCTTACAGGATAAAAATTGCGAAGGATAGACGTAATACAGGGAATGCCGCTATAAAAATGCCTGATTATATCGGGGAAGTGTTGCCGTTCCGGTATTGTGAAATTGAAGGATATAAAAATACAATCGCTAAAGGGCAGGTTATGAGAGAAAGTGTCTATTATCCGTTTGATGACTCTTCTTCGTCATTCCAGTGTAGTGATAGTATCATAAACCAAGTATGGGATTTGTCTAAGTATTCCATAAAAGCAACTTCTTTTACGGGAGTATATGTCGATGGAGACCGGGAACGTATTCCTTATGAAGCCGATGCATTAATTAATCAACTGTGTCATTATAGCGTTGACCGTGAGTATTCTATGGCACGCAGGAGTCATGAATATTTACTTCAGCATCCTACATGGCCTACCGAATGGATATTGCAATCGGTATTGATTGCTTGGAACGATTATTTATACACAGGTGATAGTCGTTCGTTAAAAGCAAATTATAATATCTTAAAAGCTCGTACACTTTTGCAATTGAAAGATAAAAACGGATTAATCAGTACTACTACAGGTTTACAAACGCCTGATTTTTTACAATCCATCCGGTTTAAAGGTACGGTAAAAGATATTGTTGATTGGCCTCATACGGGAATTTTGGGCTTAAATGATAAAGAAGGCGGAGAAATCGATGGGTTTGTTTTTAGTGACTACAATGCTGTTGTAAATGCATATCATTTTGAAGCTTTGAAATTATTGGCTCGTATTGCTGAGGTGTTGTCTTTTTCTGATGAAGCAAATAACCTGAAAAAGCAATCCGAACAGTTCAAACAATTGTTTAATAAAGTTTATTATGATGATAAATTAGGGAGCTATGTAGATGGAGTTAATGTAAATCATGCATCTCTTCATTCAAATATGTTTGCATTGGTATTTGGCTTAGTCCCTGAAAAAAATAAAAAAAGTGTCGTTGATTTTATTAAATCCCGGGGGATGGTTTGTAGTGTTTATGGTTCGCAATTCTTCATGGATGCATTGTATGAAGGCAATGAGGCGGAATATGCATTGTCGATGTTGAATAAGACTGATGATCGCAGTTGGTATAATATGATTCGTCTGGGTTCAACGATAACACTCGAAGCCTGGGACAATAAATACAAACCTAACTTAGACTGGAATCATGCCTGGGGAGCAGCTCCTGCAAACATTATCCCACGAAAATTGATGGGAATTGAGCCAATGAGTCCCGGTTTTAGTTCTATTCGTATCAAACCGCAACTGGGATCGTTGACTTGGGCTAAGGCAATTATTCCTACAATAAAAGGAGAAGTGTACCTCTATATTGAAAAGCAGAATGAAATTTTCAACATGGAGGTACATATTCCTGCAAATATGGAAGCCGATGTTTATTTACCGTTACCGGATCATAAACATACAATAAAATGCAACGGTAATGCACTAAAATCCATTGAGATGAAGAATGAAAAAACGATTTACCTTGGCAAATTTGTGTCAGGTAAATATAAAATTTCAGTAGATCGAAAATGAAGCTTACTATGTAGTAGGATCTTCCTCTTCTCCTGGTTCCGCTTTTTCAAAAAAACCGGATTCAACTATTTTCTCGAAAGTTCCTTCCGGCAAAAAGAATCGAATATCTTTTCCTTTTCTAAGCGCTTTCCTGATGAAGGAAGAAGATACATCAATTTTAGGAGCTTGTCTGCTGGGCTTAACATTTGGATGATCGATCATGATATTGTTTGATCCCTTGCGTGGATAAACCGTTATATGGAAGTTTTTCAGAATCATCTGATAGTCCTTCCAACGATGGAAAGTTTCCCAATTATCAGACCCGATGATGAGTTCAAACTGGTATTGCGGATATTTTACCCTCAATTTTTGCAGTGTGTTGACGGTATAGGTTGGGGGTGACATTTCCCATTCGATGATACACGTTTTAAACTTAGGATAATTTTGAATGGAATATTCAACTAATTCCAACCTCATTTCCTTTGGTATCAGGTCGTTTTGGCCTTTGATAGGATTTTGTGGTGTAATCAGAAACCAGATCTCATCATAATTTTCAAATTCGCAAATGTAATTTGCGATGGCTAAATGTCCGATGTGTACGGGATTAAATGATCCCGGGTAAATGCCTATTTTCATTGTGATTCTAAAAAATTATTGACGGTTAATAAAGTTATTTGTTGTGCTTTTTCTAAATTGTCGTTAATGATTATTTTATCAAATTTAGATGCATATAGCATCTCTTCTGCAGCCTTAGAAACCCTTTTGTTTATGGTTTCTGTGGTATCTGTTCCCCTGGCTTCCAGTCTTTTTCTTAATTCCTCAATTGATGGAGGTTGAATGAATATCGACAAAGATTTGTCTCCAAAATAATTTTTGACATTACATCCGCCTACAACATCAATATCTAAAATAACGTTCTTACCTTTCGCAAATATACGATTTATTTCGCTTTTCAAAGTCCCATAAAATAATCCTGGATAAACTTCTTCATATTCCAGGAATTCTCCGTTCTCAATTTTAGTTCGAAAATCTTCTTCGGAAAGAAAATAATATTCAACACCATCTCGCTCTTCTCCACGTGGTTTTCGGCTAGTGGCAGAGATCGAAAATTGCAGATTAACTCCCTGTGACAATATGTAATTGATGATTGTCGATTTACCGGAGCCTGAAGGCGCTGAGATAATAATTAGTTTTCCGTCCATAAGTCAAAGAATTGGGAATTGAGAATTGGTTTACGCAGGTATTCATTCTCAGTTCTCAATTTATAAAACATTTAATATTTGTTCTTTTATCTGTTCCAGTTCATCTTTCATCTGTACCACCAGTTTTTGCATTTCCACGTGATTCGATTTGGATCCCATGGTGTTGATTTCACGTCCTATTTCCTGAACGATAAATCCAAGTTTACGTCCCTGGCCTTTTTCGCTATTTAATGTTTCTATGAAATATTTGAGGTGGTTGTCCAGTCTGTGTTTTTCTTCATTAATGTCCAAACGTTCGATGTAGAAAATCATTTCCTGTTCAAAACGATTGAGATCGTATGAGCCGCTATCGATTTTTGCCAGAGCATCCTGCATTTTTGTACGGACTTTTTCAATTCGTTCGGTTTCGTATTTTTCGATTTCCTTTGACAAAACCCGGATGTTTTCAATTTTCTGAATAAATAACTTCTGAAGCATATTCCCTTCTTGTATGCGGAAATCAGTAAATAGAGACAATGCGTTATCTATTGTTTTAATTACAGCCTCCCATTCACTGTCATTCAGTTCTGAAAACTCGGTTTTAATTGTTTCCGGCAGTCTGAGAATTACAGAAAAAGGGTCGGTTGGAAGAGGTAAATTTAGATTTCCGGCAATGACCTTGATCTGTTCATAATAGTTCTCAACGGCTCCCTGATTGACTTGAGATGAAATATTCTTGTCGATATTTTCAATATAGATCAGAAAGTCCACCTTTCCACGCTCAATAGCTTGCATTAACAGATTACGGATCTGCATTTCTTTTTCCCGGTAAATGCTCGGAATCCGTGTGTTTAGATCTAATTGTTTGCTGTTGAGTGACTTTATCTCTACGCTAATCTTTTTGTTAGACAATTCGGTGGTAGATTTTCCGAATCCGGTCATCGATTGAATCATGGGCGATATTATATATTTCTGCAAAATTAGTTTTTTAATTGAAAAACACCTCAAAGTTCAACATAAAAATGTAATTTTGCAACCAATTTATGGCATGTATAATTAATATCGATACTTCGACTAAAGTTTGTTCTGTGGCTTTGGTTAAAGATGGTGAGCTTCTTTTATTCAAGGAAGACAAAACCAGTGCACAACACGCTTCTTTATTGGGTGTGTTTGTTTCGGAGATAATGGAGTTCGCACGGAAGAACAATCTGAAACCGGATGCTGTGGCTGTAGGAAGTGGTCCTGGGTCTTATACCGGTCTGAGAATTGGAGTTTCGGAGGCCAAAGGACTTTGTTTTGGGCTGGGTATTCCACTCATAGCTGTCTCTACGCTGCAAGTCTTGTTGAATGCAGCAACCAGTGTTAAAACAGATATCCTGGGCGCTGGTTCTGGCGTTGACTTTTATTGTCCGATGTTAGATGCCCGCCGGATGGAGGTTTATACCGCAGTTTATGACAGTCAGTCAAAGATTATCCGGAATATATCAGCTGAAATTATTGATGAAAATTCTTTTTCAGAGTTTTTGTCAAAAGGGAAGGTATTGTTCTTTGGTGATGGAGCAGAAAAGTGTAAACCAATGATTCAATCGCCGAATGCTGTATTTCTGGATGATATTGTTCCCTTGGCGAGGTACATGGGACTGTCTTCGGAAGGAGCATATCTGGAGGCGTGTTTTGAAGATGTCGCTTATTTTGAGCCCTTTTATTTGAAAGAGTTTGTAGCTACGATCGCAAAGAACAAGGTGCTTGGTGATATCAAATAAATTTGGAAAGTGTAACTAAAAGTAGTATATTTGTAACATAGTTGTATTCGATTGATCATTAATTAATTAAAAATGTCATGGATGCAAAATTGTTAAAATCATATAAAAGCATGAGATATAATACGCAGGAAAAGCAATTGGTGCTTCCGGAATATGGGCGGAATATTCAAAATATGGTGGATTATTGTGTGTCTATTGAAGATAGAGATGAACGTAAACGTTGTGCGGACACCATTATCAGCATCATGGGGAATATGTTCCCTCACTTGAGAGACGTAAACGATTTTAAACATATTCTCTGGGATCATTTGGCGATTATGGCTAATTTCAGTCTGGATATCGATTATCCTTATGAAATCATAAAGAAAGAAGATCTATACGCCAAACCTGGAAAATTACCGTATAGTCAAGGACGGGTTGTTTATAAACATTACGGAAAGAATCTGGAAAATATGATCAAAAAGGCTGAAGAATATGAACCGGGTGAAGAACGGAATCAATTGATCAGTCTTTTGGCCAATCACATGAAAAAATCATTTTTAACATGGAACAAAGAGGCTGTGGACGATATGAAAATTTTCAAGGATTTGGAATATCTTTCCGGAGGTCGTATTGTGTTGGATGAAGAATCGACAAAGTTGACCGAATCAAAAGAAATTTTGATGAAGAAAAATAAGAATTTGACTAGAAGACAAAATAAATAAAACCTGAAAAGTAATGGCCTCATTTGTTATTGAAGGAGGGCACCGCCTGTCGGGAGAGATTGTGCCTCAGGGAGCCAAAAATGAAGCTCTGCAAATTATTTGTGCAACATTATTAACTCCGGAAAAGGTTACAATACACAATGTGCCGGACATCCTGGATGTAAATAACCTGATAGTCCTTCTTGGAGAAATGGGTGTAAAAGTAGATCATCCGTCTCCCGGAACTTATACTTTTCAGGCAGACGACGTCAATCTCGAATACCTGGAATCCGAAGAGTTCTTGAGAAAAAGTGCTTCATTGCGTGGATCTGTAATGATTGTCGGGCCTTTGGTCGCTCGTTTTGGAAAAGCTTTGATCCCGAAGCCGGGGGGGGATAAGATCGGTCGCCGTCGGTTGGATACTCACTTTGTCGGTATTCAGAAATGAGGGGCTGAATTTGTGTATGATCCAGATAGACAACTTTATGAAGTTACTTCTAAAGGCTTGAAAGGTATTTATATGCTGTTGGATGAGGCTTCTGTAACCGGAACAGCCAATATTCTGATGGCCTCTGTTCTTGCAAAAGGTACGACAACTATTTATAATGCCGCCTGCGAGCCATATTTGCAACAGCTTACCCGTATGCTTCAGGCTATGGGCGCCCAAATTAATGGATTGGGTTCTAATTTGCTGACTGTTGGAGGAGTTGATTCGCTTGGAGGTTGTGTGCATACTATTTTGCCGGATATGATTGAAATTGGTAGTTTTATTGGTATGGCAGCTATGACAGCATCAGGAATCCGGATAAAAAATGTTTCGTTCGAAAATCTGGGTATTATTCCGGATGCATTTCGTCGTTTTGGAATTATTGTTGACCAGGATGGCGATGATATTGTTGTTCCTCAACAAGATCAATACTCTATTGATACTTTTATCGACGGTTCAATCATGACTATTGCAGATGCTCCCTGGCCAGGTCTTACTCCCGATTTGTTGAGTGTTTTTCTTGTCGTTGCCACTCAGGCTAATGGAAGTGTATTGATTCACCAAAAGATGTTTGAGAGCCGATTGTTTTTTGTTGATAAGCTCATTGATATGGGAGCTCAGATCATTCTTTGTGATCCTCACCGTGCAACTGTGATCGGTTCTGCTCGTCGATATAAATTGCGTCCTGCCAATATGACTTCACCGGATATACGTGCTGGAATAGCCCTGCTGATAGCGGCTATGAGTGCCGAAGGTACAAGCCGTATTCACAACATAGAACAAATAGACCGTGGATATCAGAATATTGACAGGCGGTTAAATGCATTAGGTGCGAGAATAACGAGAATATGATCGTTAGGGAAGATTTAATAAAAATAGGCCATTTTAATAAGCCTCACGGAATTAAGGGAGAATTATCTTTTTCTTTCACTGATGATTCGTTTGATGAAAGTGAATGTCCTTTCCTTATTTGTGAATTGGACGGGATTTTTGTTCCTTTTAGAATTGAAGAGTATCGGTTTAGATCGGATTCTTCTGCATTGATGAAGCTGAAAGGAATAAATACGGATGAGCAGGCGAAAACATTTTCCAATCTTGATGTTTATTTCCCAAAACAATATTTGAAAACCGATTCAGAATCAGAGAATTATACCTGGGATTATTTTATTGGTTTTACTTTACAGGATACTGATGGAAAAGTGGTAGGACAAATCATCGATGTTGATGAAACAACAATTAATGTCCTTTTTGTTGTGGAATACAAAAAAGATGAAGTCTTAATTCCTGTTTCAGAGGAAATTGTTTTGGAAATTGATCAAAAAAAGAAAATAATACGTCTGGAACTCCCGGAAGGAATATTGGATTTATGAAGGCTGAAAACTCTTATTCCTGAGGAAATTTGCGCATTTTACCTTCTAAGCGAGGATAGGTTTCCCAGATTTCCGGATTATTTCCTATCCGAGTATCGTTTGTTTCAACCAGTTTGTTTTGTAACATTTTCTCCATTTTTGTTAAAATCTTTGCATATTTTTTATCCCCAGCGACATTGTTCATGCAACTTCTATCTTTTGATAAGTCAAACAATTCGAATTCGGGGCGTTTCGCAACTGCCGCATCAAAATAAGGTTTGATGTCTGTCTCTTTATCATTCTCTATTAAAAAAGTTTTAGACGGACAGTTATCGATATCAAGATATGCATTTTCCAGAGCATTTTTTCCATTGAAAACTTTGGGGTCGCCTGCTGGCCAAAGATTGTATCTAAAATTATGAATTAATAAATAATTAGACCAACGAACTGCTCTTACCGGATATCCTGAATTATTATACCTGGCATAAGAATGACGTTCCCTTCCTGCATAAACGGTATTTACATTATAATTTTTCTTTTTCCCTTGCATCAAAGGAAGCATACTGAAGCCACTTAAAGGATTACTTGTCTTTATTCCGGTAGCATCATAAATAGTAGGGGCAATATTAATTGTGCTAACAAGGGCATCTATGACTTGTGAGCTTTTGATTTTATTTCCCCAGCAAATAGCCAACGGAACATGTATCCCGTCATCATAACAATTGGCTTTGGCATGAGGAAACGCCATGCCATTATCTGCAGTGACTATGATAATAGTATTCTCTAATTCTCCAATCCGCCGTAGTTCTTCAATACAAACCATCAGCTGTTTGTCAAACCATTCGATTTCGATCGCATAATCCAATACATCTCCCTGGATAATATCCGTATTTGGTAAAAATCCGGGAACTTCTGCTTTCGACAACGAGTAACCTTCTTTATGCCAGCTTCCTTCTTCGAAATCTCTATGAGGTTCATTTGCCCCAAACCAGAAGCAGAATGGTGCACCTTCTGGACGTTCCGAAAGAAATTTCTTGAAGTTAGAAGCATAATCTATTTTTGATATGCCGGTATAAGGCGGTTGCAAGGTAATGTCGTTATATTTTGGCCCTGCAGGATTATATGGTCTGCCGGATATTTCCCAATTACCAGGTCCCCAGCCTTTTCCTGTGTATCCGATAAAATATCCGTTGTTTTTCAGTATATCGGGATAGCAAACATATTTGGTTGAAAAAGAACTGGCATGCGTACCGGCTTCTTCTATTTGCCAAGGATAAAGTCCTGTCAGAATACTGGCGCGCGATGGGCTGCTTCCGGGAGAGGTAACGTAAGCATTGGTGAATAAGCATCCTTTGTTTGCTACAAAGTCAAATGCCGGGGTAGAAACCGTTTTTGAACCATAAGCAGATGAGTGAGGATAGGACTGATCATCCGCTATTACAAATAAGACATTGGGCTTTTGAGCTAAAGCCGAATTTGTTACTATAAAAAGAGCTATTGGCAACGGATATTTTTTCATACGCAGGAAAATAAGGATACAAATTTAGTACAAATTTAGGATCATTATTGAAAAATTATGTGAATATCGCTCAATATGAAGGATTTTTATAAAGTTTTCAACAAAATAATTTGTGCCTTTTTTGTCTGAAAATGAAATTTTTTCTTTAAAATATCGTTGTGTAACAAAAGTACTACTGATTTGTAGTTTTTGTTTAAAACAAAAATTAAACAATCTTAAAATTTAACAGTTATAGTATAAAAATTATAACTTTGTCCCCAACACTTTACAAAAGACCTCAAAAATGAGAAAAACAATTATTTCATTGTGTTTGATTTTATCTGCGCAATTGGCTGTTTCTCAGCGTTCAGGACAATTTATGTCTCCAAGTCGGTTTTACAAAGAAGCTAAAGCCATGTACGATGATGGTAATTATGCCGGATGTATAGACAAGATTAACCAGTATAAAAAACAACAGGCAACCGACCCGGATTTAATCAGGGAAGCCGATTTTTTGTTAGCAGCATCGGCTTACAAGCAGGGACGTAAAGATGCTTCAAATGTGCTAAAAGATTTTCTGGATGCTTATCCGGAGAATATGCATTATGATGAAGTCTGCTTTATGATTGGCTCGACTCATTTTGAAAAACAAGATTATAAGGTGGCTATTTATTGGTTTGAAAAATCCAATATTGATAATTTATCCCTTAAAAATCAGGAAGATTATGCCTATCGAATGGCTCTGTCCTGTTTGAAAATAGATAAAAAAGAGGAAGCTCGCAGGTTGTTCGGTATTTTGAGAACTACAGGGGAAACTTATAGGGATGCTGCGACTTATTATACGGCTTATATCGAATATTCTGAAGGAAAATATAACGACGCTTTAACCTTATTTAATCAACTCCGGAATAAAAAGGAATTTCAACCTGATGTGCTGTACTATATTACACAATCAAACTTTATTCAAGGGCGTTATGTACAAACGGTGAAAGAGGGTGTTGAGTTATTGAATAACTATTCTTATCACGAATATAATACTGAAATAAACCGTATAGTCGGAGTCTCTTATTATAAAGAATCAGATTATTCAAATGCAGCTAAATATTTGTTGCAATACGCTTCGTCAGGAGGTAATCTGCAGCGTAATGATTTGTATTTGTTGGGTATGTCGTATTATAACCTGCAAGATTATAAATCTGCTGTGAATTATCTGGTAAAGAGTAATCCATCGAATGATGCCTTGGGACAAAATGCTTATTTATACCTTGGACAATCGTACTTAAATATTGGGGATGAAAAGAATGCTCTTATGGCTTTTGAATCGGCTTCTCGATTGAATTTTGATACTCAGGCCAAAGAAACGGCAATGTACAATTATGCCATGCTCCTGCATAAAAATTCGGTTTCGGCTTTTGGTGAATCGGTTACGGTATTGGAAAGTTTCCTGAACACGTATCCGAAATCGATTTATTCTGACAAGGTTAATGATTGTCTGGTAGATGTTTATCTTACAACGAAAAATTATGATACTGCGCTTCGTTCAATTGAAAAAATAAAAAATCCGGGAAGGAAAATTTTGGAGGCAAAACAAAAAATATATTACTATCAGGGTACCGTTTCCTTTGCTAATGCAGAATATCAGGCTGCAGTAAGCAGTCTTACAAAAGCAATCGGAATGGGGGATTATGCTGCTGATGAAAGAGATAAGTCAATCTATTGGAGAGCTGAATCGTATTACAAACAAGATCAATTTGATAATGCGATGAAAGACTACAATGCTTATTTGAGAACTTCACAGGCCAATAGTGGTTTGGGAACTCTTTCTCATTATGGACTTGGATATTGTTACTTCAAGAAAGGCCAGTATGCTACCGCTCAAAATGAGTTTAACAATTACCTGAACAAGGAAAGAGATAGTAAAACTGCTTCTTTTGCAGATGCTTATGCCCGTCTGGGCGATTGTTATTTCGATCAACGTCGTTTTGGAGAGGCTGAAAGTGCGTATTCAAAATCAGTTGAGTTACAACCTGCTCTTGCTGATTATGCGGCATATCAAAAGGCTTTTGTTATGGGATTGCAGAAAAATTATAAAGGTAAGATCACACAGATGGATCAGTTGATTTCATCATATCCAGATTCACGTTATGTGACTGATGCTATCTACGAAAAAGGACGTGCTTATGTTATGCTGGAGAATAATTCAGCTGCGATTCAAACTTTTGAAAAACTGATTAGCCAGTATCCTCAAAGCACATTGGCCCGTAAAGCCGGTGTACAGATAGGTTTACTCTATTTCAATCAAAATGATTTGCAAAAATCAGCTGCAGCTTATAAACAGGTAATTGAAAGTTATCCGGGTACCGAAGAAGCTCGTGTTGCTGCGCAGGATTTGAAATCAGTATATGTGGATATGAATAATATTCAGGGATATGCTGATTATGTGAAAGGTAAGGGTGGTGTTGATAAATTTGAGGTGACAGAGCAGGACTCTCTTACTTATTTGTCTGCTGAAAAATTATTCCAGAAAGGGGATGAAAAACAAGCCCAGGCTGCATTAAGTAAGTATTTACAACAATTTCCGGAAGGATCATTTTCTGTGAATGCACATAATTATCTAGGAGCTATTTATCTCAATCAGAAGGATTATGCGAAGTCAAAATCAGAATATCAACAGGTGATTTCTGCTGGAAATACAGAGTTTCTTGAAAATGCTCTTCTACATGTTTCTGTGATATACTATAATAGTAAAGAGTATAAAGATGCATTGACCAGTTATCAACGCCTGAAACAAACAGCAGGAAGTAAATCGAATGAAATTGCGGCCTTGTTAGGCATAATACGTTCAGGATATCATTTAAATGATTATGCTGAAATCTTAAATGCTACAAATGCTGTAGCAAAAGAATCGAATGTTGATCCTGAAATAATGATTGAGAGCCAGTATTATAAGGCTAAAGCTTATTTGGGACTGAAAGAAACGCAAAAAGCTTTGCCTGAATTAACCGCATTGGCTAAAGATACCCGTACTATTTATGGAGCTGAAGCCAAGTATTTGTTAGCTCAGGCTTATTATGATACAAAGAATCTGGATAAAGCGGAGAAAGAAGTCCTTGAATATATTCAGAAAGGTACTCCACATGCTTATTGGCTTGCTCGTGGATTTGTTTTGTTGTCGGATGTGTATATTGCAAAAGGTGATAATTTCCAGGCCAAGCAATACCTGGAAAGTTTGCAACATAATTATAAAAATACTGGAGATGATATTCATACAATGATTCAGGAACGTCTTAGCAAAATAAAATAAACAGATATGAAACTTCGAAATCTTATTATACTGGCAGCTGTATGTTTGACAATGCCAATTTTAGCTCAAAATACAAAACAGGATTCTACTTCTCTGAAAAGAGAGTTGACATTGGAAAAAGAATATGCTCCAACTATCAGGGATGCTGCTAAAGTAGGTACTTTGCCTGAATTGAAAGAACCTGATGCTCCAAAAACGAAAGTGGAGTTTGCGAAATTCTCTGTTCCATACGAAATAGCTCCTCAATTAACGACACTTCCGGCTGGTTCTTTCTTTACGGATATTCCGTATTCAAAGAAAAGAGGTTATTTGAAAGCCGGAGTCGGTTCATTTATTGATATTGATGGGGATTTGGGTTATCAAATCCTGAATACGGAACAAGACCGGTTGAGTATCTTTGGTTCTCACCGCTCATCAAGCGGCAATGTAACTTACTTGCAGGATGATGAAAAACAAAAAATGAAGATCAATGATAATTTATTAGGAGTTGGTTATTTACATGATTTTGGAGGAATCCGTTTGAATGCTGATATGAAATATACTCATTCTGCATTTAATTATTATGGATATACGATGCCGTATTATACTTATTATTCCCAAATGCCGGAATATACGATTAACAAAGACATCAACCAAGTCAATAATATTTTTGATATAGGAGCTGGGATTATCAATGATCGTCCTAATGATTTAAACTATTCTTTCAATTTGTCGAATACATCGTTCAAGCAAAAGTATCTCTTTACCGATGATTTGGATGGTGTGAAAGAAAATCGTTTTATGGCGGGATGGGATGTTCATAAAGGTTTTAATACAAACATGAATATTGGTTTTGGCGGATATTTGAAAAATTATAAAATGACGGTTCCTGATACTGTATCTTTCGTGAATTATCATGATTACAGTAATGTTTTACTTAATCCGTATTTTGGAGTTGAAGGAGATAATTGGGATTTGAAATTGGGAGTAAAAGTAAATATGCTTCTTATCTCAGGTCTAGATAATGAAAATAATATAGCTCCGGATATCCGATTTAATTTCCGTCCGATGGAAAAACTCAATTTATATGTTGCAGCAGAAGGTGGAGTCACAGATAACGGCGGATCTTCTATGTTTCAGGAAAATCGTTATTTAATGCCGGGAATAAGGGTGTCTGATTCCAGAACTCCGTTCGATGGAAAAATAGGGATACAAGGATCTCCAGCCGGTAATTTCGGGTTTGATGTGTTTGCCGGTTATAAAATAACAAACGATGAGCATTTTTTCCTGACATCTTATATTCCTGTGGTTGATTACTTTACTAAAAAAACATTACTTTTAGGAGGAATGATCAATCCTGCCTATTATGATGCTAAGGTATTCTCGTTGGGAGGAAATATTAAATACAATTATCAGGATCAGTTTGAGTTTGCGTTGAAAGCATGTTATTATAATTGGAAGGTTTCCGGGGATTTAAATTATGAAGATGTGGCTACACAGCGTACCTATCCTAATGAACCCTGGAATAAACCCAATTTTGTAACAGAACTGACGGCATCATATCAGATTCCTCAATTGCCATTGCGGTTGGATGCCGTTTATCATCTGGAAACCGGTAGAAAAACGATTGGAGTCGATGGAGTGGAAAATATGAAAAACATTAATAATCTTGGGGTGTCAGGAACTTATATATTCAATGAAACTTTTTCCATTTTTGCTAAAACGAACAATCTTTTGTTCCAAAAATATGACTTATTTTATGGTTATCCGGCACAAAACTTTAGCATTATGGGCGGTTTAAGTATCTTATTCTAAAGAAATTTCATACCTTTGCACCCGAAAAAAGATAGAAATATATACTTATGCAAAAAAATCTGGTAATTGTAGAATCTCCGGCAAAGGCCAAAACCATAGAGAAATTTCTAGGAGAGAATTATAAGGTATTATCTAGTTATGGTCATATCCGGGATTTGAAAGATAAGGGTCTTGGTATTGATCTCAAAAATAATTATCAACCGGAATATGTTATTTCTTCCGATAAGGAGGCGGTGGTCAAGGCGTTAAAGAAGGAAGCAAAAGACGCTCCGATGGTTTGGCTTGCTTCCGATGAGGACCGGGAGGGGGAAGCTATTGCATGGCACCTTTTTGAGTCATTAAAACTAGATAAAGACCGTACTCGTCGGATTGTATTCCATGAAATTACTAAAACCGCTATCCTGAATGCAATTGAAAATCCTCGCGATATAGATTATCATTTGGTGGATGCACAACAGGCTCGTCGTGTTCTTGACCGTATTGTAGGTTTTGAACTTTCGCCGGTACTTTGGAAAAAAATTCGTCCATCGCTCTCTGCAGGGCGAGTTCAGTCGGTTGCTGTCCGTTTGATTGTAGAACGTGACCGTGAGATCAATAATTTCAATGCAGAGGCTTCA
>JAVBUX010000225.1:0-10517 GCA_031554915.1 Bacteroidales bacterium
CAGCCATGAAACTATATAATCGGAGGAACGAGATGCTTGGAGGATCTTCTGAAAGATCAGCAGTTATTTCCGATTGGTTGGGTGGTATGACTTATCCTAAAAGCACACTTTCTGAAGCATGGAAACGTTTTATCTGGCACCAGTTCCACGATGATCTTACAGGCACCAGTATTCCTAGAGCTTATGAATTTTCATGGAATGACGAATTAATCTCGATGAAGCAATTTTCTGACATAATGACTTCATCGTCAGGAGCTGTATCCAGAGCTTTGAATACCCAGGTAAGCGGGATTCCTTTAGTAATCTATAATCCTTTGTTTACTCCGGTTTCCGAATTAATCGAAGTCACTCTGAATTCCGGAAAAGCATCCGGTTTCTCCGTGTATGACGAAAATGGCAAAAAAGTAACTTCACAAATCCTTGAAAATAAAGGAGGAAAAGTAAAAATGCTGATTGCAGCATCAGCTCCGGCCTGCGGATATGTAGTCTATGATGTACGTCCCGGAGGATCGGAAAAATCATCTCCTGTCCTAAAAACTACTTCGAACTCATTGGAGAATAGCATTTATAAAATTACCCTGGATAAAAATGGGGATATAGCGTCTATTATCGACAAACGCAATCAGAAAGAACTGGTTGAAAAAGGCAAATCTATCCGTCTTGCTTTATTTACCGAAAATGAGTCATTTAACTGGCCTGCATGGGAAATAATGAAAAAAGAAATAGACAAGGCTCCTGTATCTATTACCGGAGATGTTCGTATATCTATTGCGGAAAAAGGTCCTTTGCGCACCTCTTTGTGCGTGGAACGGAAACATGAAGAATCAACTTTCAAACAGTATATTCGTCTGACCGATGGTGCACAAGATGATCGTATCGACATTTTTAATGATATTGATTGGCAAACTACCAATGCTTTGCTAAAAGCAGAATTCCCTCTGAATGTATCCAACCCTGTTGCAACTTATGATTTGGGTGTAGGCTCTATTGAAAGAGGAAATAATACCGATATTGCATACGAAGTATATGCTCAGTATTGGGCTGATCTGACAGATAAAGATCAAAGTTATGGTGTTTCGTTAATCAACGATTGTAAATACGGATGGGACAAACCAAATGACAACACCCTACGTATGACCCTGCTACACACTCCTAAAACAAAAGGCCGGTATTCTTATCAAAGTAAACAGGACTTCGGGAAACAAGTTTTTACATATTCTATTTTCGGACATGCGGGAGAATACAGAAAAGCTGGTACTGTATTAAAAGCTGAAATACTCAACTACCCACTACAAGCATTTACTGCAGACAAACACAAAGGAGAATTCGGCAAAAAATTATCTTTTGCAAACATAGACAATCCTAATGTAATTGTAAAAGCATTGAAACAAGCTGAAAAATCGGATGAATACGTGATCCGGATGTATGAAACAGCCGGTAAAAGTGCACAGTCAGCCACCCTGTCTTTTGCTTCCAATATCCTTTTTGCTAAAGAAATCAATGGAGCGGAAGATGAAACAGGAAAGGCTAATTTTAATGGTAATAAATTGACTTTTGACATCAAACCGTTCAGTATTAAATCATTTAAAGTCAGATTACAATCACCGGATAAAAAACTGGCTTCTGCACAATCAACTCCGATCCAATTACCATACAATATGAAAGCGGCTTCTTATAATTCTTTCCGTCAGGATGCAAACTTCGACGGCAAAGGGAACTCTTTTGCTGCAGAACTACTTCCGCAGAAAATTACATACCGTGGAGTTGATTTCAAATTAGCTGACAGTGAAGTAATGAATGCAGTTAAATGCCAACAAGATACAATTAACTTGCCTCAAGGTAATTACAATAAATTATACCTACTTGTAGCTTCTACAATGAAAGATGACCTATTGACTGATTTCATGATAGATGGTAAAAAACAAACAGTAGCAGTTCCAAGCTATACCGGATTTATCGGACAGTGGGGACATACCGATCATACTGAAGGATTCCTTAAGTCTGCTGACATCGCTTATGTCGGCACTCACAAACATAATCTGATAAAAAATTGTGACCTTCCATACGAATACACATACCTCTTCAGCATTGCTCTGGAGATGCAGAAAGATGCAAAACAACTTATTTTGCCGGATAATACCAGTATTGTTGTATTTGCTGCTACCGCCACAATGGATATTAATAACAATCTGTCCCAAGCAACAGATCAACTCTCTGTAAATCTGCCGGAAAAGAGTGCATCGGGAGATGTAATGGTGAAAAAGAACCTACTCTGGGGAAAAACTATAATTGAAAGATCTGGAGAAGTAAATGCAAGGGAAAAAGCCGAATCAGCAATCGATGATAATACAAGTTCCAAATGGTGTGACATTTCCGATAGTAAGCCCAAATACATCACCATCGACTTAGGAAAAGAGGAATCCATCAAAGGCTGGTATGTGTTACATGCAGGAATAGAATCCTTGGACTACATCACCAAAGAATATAGTCTCCAAATCAAATCCGAGTCAGACAAAGAATGGAAAACCGTGGATACAGTATATGACAATACAGCATTGGAAACCGATCGCCTGATACAAAATCCTCAAAAGGCAAGATATATCCGCTTGTCCATATCCAAGCCGGACCAGAGTGAAGGAAGAGACGCCCGCATTTACGATTTCCGGGTATATTGATCTTATCGCAGCACAATCGCGTGAGCGATTTAATCTCAGTAAGCGGGGACGCAGTCCCCGTATATTGAATATCCGCATGGCATCGGCCTCCCCGCTTACTGAGATTAAATCGCTCACGCGATAGTACGCTGCAATATCAGACGATCTTATTTCTTTTCTCCACGAATTTCTACCCTGCGGATCTTACCACTGATTGTTTTTGGTAATTCATCTACAAATTCAACTACACGTGGATATTTGTACGGAGCTGTTACCGTTTTTACATGTTCCTGGATTTCTTTTATCAATGCGTCTCCTGCTTTGTCTTTATAGTCTTTTGCAAGAACAATGGTTGCTTTCACTACCTGACCTCGGACTTCATCGGGAACTCCAGTAATAGCACATTCTACAACCGCCGGGTGTGTCATCAAAGCGCTTTCCACTTCAAATGGACCTATACGATATCCGGAACTTTTGATCACATCATCATTACGTCCGACAAACCAATAATATCCGTCCTCATCGCGCCAGGCAATATCTCCTGTATGATAAATATTATTAAAATACACATTCTCAGTCAGTTCCTGATTACGGTAATACCCCATAAACAAGCCCACCGGACGACTATGATCCGTACGGAAAATAATTTCTCCCTGTTCGCCGTCTTCTGCACTACGCCCATCAGGAGTTATCAGATCCATATCATAAGCCGGACTGGGAACCCCCATAGATCCTGGCTTCGGTTCCATCCATGGGAAGGTTGCAATTGTAACAGTTGTCTCTGTTTGACCAAAACCTTCCATTAATTTTATTCCTGTAGCTTTGTAAAAGGCTTGGTACACAGATGGATTCAGCGGTTCTCCGGCAATGGTACAATATTTCAATGAAGACAGATTATACTTACTGAGATCTTCACGTATCATAAAACGAAATACGGTCGGAGGTGCACAAAAAGATGTAACTCCATATTTTTGAACAACTTCCAACAAATCAGCAGGAGTAAACTTCTCATGATCATACACAAAAACACTGGCGCCTACGATCCATTGTCCGTATATTTTTCCCCAGGCAGCTTTTGCCCATCCAGTATCAGCAAGGGTTAAATGCAAACTATCCTCATTCAGATTTTGCCAGAAACCGGCAGTGACAATATGACCTAAAGGATAGGTAAAATCATGAATTACCATTTTAGGATTTCCGGTTGTTCCTGAAGTGAAGTACAACAAGAATATATCATTGTTGGTGTTTACCTTTTCCGGACGGACAAAAGGAACAGCTTTTTCTAATTCAGCATTGAAATCAAGCCAATTTTCAGGAACATCCGGTCCTATTGAAATCAATTTTTTAACTGATGGAGACTCCGGAATGGCATCATTGATATGTTGCATTACTTCCGACTCTCCAACACAGATAATTGCCTTGATATCAGCCGCATTACAACGGTAAGCTACATCCTTTTTTGTCAGCAAATGCGTTGCCGGAATAGCTATAGCCCCTATTTTATGTAAGCCCAAAATAGCAAACCAATATTGATAACGACGTTTTAGGATCAACATTACCGTATCTCCTTTTCCGATTCCTTGCGACAGAAAAAAAGATGCCGCTGCATCACTCTGTTTTTTCAGTTCCAAAAATGTGAAGTCGATATGCTCACCTTTATCGTTAGTCCAACACAACGCCCTCTTATTAGGATCTTTTTTTGCCCATTCATCTACGATGTCGTATCCAAAGTTGAAACATTCCGGGACATTAATTTTAAAATTTTTCCTGAAGTCGTCCTGATTTTTGAAAGACGTTTGAGATATATATTTTTCTATCATACTACATTATTATCGCTAAAAATTTCACAGGCTTTCCATCTAATGCTTTCATACCATGCGGATTCGATGAATCAAAATAAATACAATCCCCTTCTCCGAGAATCAGGTCTTTGTCATTGACTCGAAACTGCAATCGTCCTTCCAGCACATAATTAAATTCCTGTCCGGCATGTGTATTCAAATAAATCGGATTTTCATTCGGTTCAACCGTTACTTCGAATGGCTCTGACACCGGATTCTTAAACCCACTGGCCAATGCCTGATATTTATAAGCTTTAGTACGTTCCACGGAAATGCCCTTCCCTTTACGTGTCAGAAAATAAGATTTCATCCGGGGTTCATTTCCGGAAATAAGAGTGGACGTGTCAACACCCAAATTCTGGGCCACGTCAAACAGATAGCTCATTGGTATATCAACTTCTCCGGACTCATACAACTCCACCTCCGAAACTTTTTTCTCACATTGTACAGCCATTTCCTCTGCAGAAAGGTCAAGGGATTCCCGTAAACCTTTCAATCGTTCTGCAATTTGTCTGATCTGATCGTTCATTATATTTATTTCTTTATTTACAAGCTTTCATTGCTTTAATTATCGCATTTGAAAACCCATTGGCTTCCAGTTCGTTGATACCTTTTATAGTAATTCCCCCCGGAGTAGTTACTTTATCAATTTCATCTTCAGGGTTCACTCCGGTGCTTAAGAGCAGATCTGCTGCTCCTTTCATTGTATATGCTAACATATCCTGAGCATCCTTCGGATAGATTCCCATTTCTATACCAGCCAACATAGCAGCACGTATATATCTAAAAAGAAAAGCAATACCACAAGAAGTAAGGGCTGTACACGACCCCATATTACTTTCATTGATTAAAATTGCTCGTCCAAGTGCATTGAACATATTCAGAACCAACTCTTTCTGCGAATCCGTAGCATTTTCTGTAGCCACCAATGTCATACTCTCCTGTACTGCAATCGCAGTATTAGGAATAACTCGGAAAAGAGGGGGTAGTGAAGTATCATCTGAAATTTTCGCAAGTAACTTTCCCATCGTCTCCAGAGTAACACCAGAAGCGATAGATATAAGTACTTGTTTATCATAATTCAATTTGAATTTAATATCGATAATCACATCCTCAATAAGCCAGGGTTTAACAGCCAATATAACCACATCTGCAGTTGTCAGGCTATCATAATCAGCTATAGCGGTATTGATCCCGGGCAAAGCCACTTTCAGGATTTCCAAAGGTTTAGTGTTGACATCAACAACGGTAATATCTCCGGCTTCATAAATATTTCCGGAAACCAATCCTTTTGCAATGGATCCCCCCATGTTTCCTCCGCCGATAATGGTAAGTTTCATGATAATATCTTTTTAAATCGTTTCAAGAATTCTTCTGCTTCCTGCATGCTGAGGCATAAAGGCGGTAGTAAACGGAATACATGCATTCCTGTAACTCCGGTAAATACTTTCTCTTCAAACAATAATTTATTACGAAACTCCTTAATTGGTTCTTCAAACTCCAAACCAATCATCAGCCCGTGGCCTCTAACATCTTTTATCTGAGGTAATTTTTTCAATTCTTCAATCAAATAGTTTCCTACTTTATTGGCATTCTCTATCAGATTTTCATTTTTCATAATATCCAGGACTGCAATTGCCGCAGCACAGGCCAGATGGTTTCCCCCGAATGTTGTCCCGAGTTGTCCATGTACTGCCTTGAAATCAGGGCCGATCATCACTCCTGCAATCGGAAAACCATTGCCCATTCCCTTGGCTATTGTAATCATATCCGGACGAATTCCGGCATATTGATGAGCAAAGAATTTTCCACTCCGGCCGTAACCCGATTGAATTTCATCCAGTATAAGGATTGTTCCTGTTTCCTTACAGATCCGGCTCAACTCCTGCATGAACTTTACATCCGGGATCTGGATTCCTCCAACACCCTGTATGCCTTCAATTATAACAGAAGAAATGTCCTGCTTGTTCAAAGTTTCTTCCACTGCCTGTAAATCATTGAACGGAAGGAAAACCACATCCATTCCTTCATTGACAGGAGCTTTATATGCAGGAATATCAGTCACTCCCACTGCAACAGATGTACGTCCGTGAAATGCTTTCCTGAAAGCGACTACTTTCTTTCGACCATTATGAAATGATGCTAATTTAATGGCATTTTCATTGGCTTCTGCACCTGAATTAATCAAAAACAGGAAATAATCTTCATAACCGGAGATTTTTCCTAACTTTTCAGCAAGTTCTTTTTGCAAATTGTTGATCACCGAGTTGGAATAAAAAGCAATTTTATTCAGTTGTTCGGTTACTTTTTTGACATAATACGGATGAGAATGTCCTACTGAAATAACAGCATGCCCACCATACAGGTCCAGATATTCGGCACCATTTTCATCATACACTTTGCAGCCGTTGGCCTTTACCGGCTCAATATTCCACAAGGGATAAACATCGAATAAATTCATCTTCGGGTACATGGTGCACGGTACACGGTGCACGATTTTTGTTACATAATTATTCTCAATCAGATCCGTGCACCGTGACCGTGCACCGTAAACCCAATCAAAAAGCGCTTGGCTTTAATTTTAATCCTTCTTTTTCTTCCAGTCCAAACATCAGATTGAAATTCTGCACTGCCTGTCCTGAAGCGCCTTTCAGCAAATTATCTATCACAGAAATAATAAAAATTTTATTTCCGTGTTTTTCCAAATAAAGTACACACTTGTTTGTATTCACAACCTCTTTCAGATCAGGATTATTATTGGTCACAAACGTAAATGCGGCATCTTTGTAATACTCTTCATAATATTTTTTCACTTCTTCCAAAGGCAAATTGCAAGTGGTATAGATACTTGCAAAAATTCCGCGGGAAAAGTTACCTCTAACAGGAACAAACAATATATCCTGGTTGAAGTTCTTTTGAAGCTGTACTATAGATTCTGTGATTTCTTTCAGATGCTGGTGCTCAAATGGTTTATACACAGAGATATTATTGTCCCTCCAACTGAAATGAGTCGTGGATGCAGGTTTCACTCCGGCTCCTGTCGAACCGGTAATAGCATTGACATGCACTTCATCTTTCAGTAAATTATTAGCAGCCAGAGGTAAAAGAGCCAGTTGTATAGCTGTAGCAAAACATCCCGGATTGGCCAAACGAGTTGTTTTCGTTATAGCCTCTTTATTCAGTTCTGGAAGCCCGTAAACAAACTCATTTTCAAGGCTCTTATGGCGATAGTCTGTTGATAAATCAATAACTTTCAATTTACCTGGCACCGAATTTTCATCCATGAATTTTTTGCTGTCGCCATGAGCTGAACAAAGAAATAGCGCATCTAATCCTTCAAAAAAATATCTGTCGGAAAAAACCAAATTTGTCTCTCCTGTCAAACCTCCATGCACATCGGTTATCTTATTGCCCGCATTACTTGTACTGTGAATAAATGCTATTTCAACTTTCGGGTGGTTGATCAACAGTCGTAGTAACTCTCCTGCTGTATAACCTGCTCCACCGATAATTCCTACTTTAATTTTCATTTTTTATTCTTCTCCTGTATGTTGAAAAATATTTGTGTCGGGATGGCTGTAATTTTCGTAAATCCCTTGGCATCCTCTGCTGTCCAGGCTTTATTTATTTCGCCATATTCTCCAAAGTCGGCCTTCATCAGGTCAAAATTACTTTCCACTCCAACCAAAGTATAGCTGTATGGACGTAGTTTTATAATTACCTCTCCTGTTACATTTTGTTGTGTACTTTCAAGAAAAGCTTCCATATCACGCATTACAGGTTCAAGATATTGAGCTTCATGCAAGAACATACCATACCAATTACCAAGCTGATCTTTCCAATATTGCTGCCACTTACTCAAAGTATGTTTTTCCAGCATTTTGTGTGAATTAATAATTAACATAGGCCCTGCAGCTTCAAAACCGACACGCCCTTTGATACCAATGATAGTGTCTCCAATATGCATATCACGACCGATTCCATATTCAGACCCGATAGCTTCTACAGCCCGAATGGCTTTTACTTTATCTGAATATTTTTTACCGTTTACAGAAACAATCTCCCCTTTTTCAAAACCAAGAGTAAGTACCTCTTCTTCCTTTTTTGTAACTTGCGACGGGTAAGCTTCTTCTGGCAAAGTCTGATTCGATTTCAGGGTTTCCTTACCTCCGATACTGGTACCCCAGAGTCCTTTATTGATGGAATATTCCATTTTTGTAAAATCGGCTTCATATCCGTGTTGTTTCAGATAATTGATCTCATATTCACGGGTCAGAATCATATCCCGGGTCGGCGTCAAGATTTTAATTTCCGGAGCCAAAATATCAAATGTAAGGTCGAAACGTACCTGGTCATTTCCTGCTCCGGTACTTCCATGAGCCACATAGTCCGCACCGATTTCCTTGGCATAATTAATGATTGCCAATGCCTGGAAAATACGCTCAGAACTGACAGATATAGGGTAAGTTCCGTTACGCAGGACATTTCCGTAAACCATGTATTTAATACTTTTCTCATAATATTCCTGGGTAATATCTAATGATACATGCCTTTTTGCACCTAATTTATAAGCACGCTCCTCGATACGTTTCAGGTCTTCATCATTAAACCCTCCCGTATTTGCTAGCGCAGTATATACTTCATACCCCTTTTCCTGAGACAAATACATGGCGCAAAAGGAAGTATCCAATCCGCCGCTGAATGCTAAGACTACTTTTTCTTTTTTCATTTTTATCTTGTTTTAATCATTTTTATTAGCATCACCTTTCTTCTTCCGGTTCGGATCGTACAACATTGCCGTACAAATACAATATTTTCTATCGGTACGTTGCAGAATATCGTAATTGACACACCCCTGACATCCTCGCCAAAACGCCTCATCATCAGTCAGATCGGCACAAGTTACCGGAACATATCCCAGTTCCGTATTGATTTTCATCACAGCTGCTCCGGAAGTCAAACCAAACAGCTTTGCATCGGGAAACATCTCTCTGGATAGATTAAATGATTTTTGCTTGATCTGCATCGCCAAACCATGGCCACGGAATTTTTCCACAACAATCAGCCCGGAATTTGCAACATATTGCTTATTCCCCCAACTTTCAATATAACAAAATCCGGCAAACTCCTCGCCACAAAGGGCGATAATAGCTTTCCCTTCCCGCATTTTTTGTTCCACATATTCCGGACTACGTTTCGCAATACCTGTTCCGCGCACTTTAGCTGCAGCTTCGATGGTATCCAAAATCGTTTGTACGTATATTATATGGCTTTCGTCGGCTATCACGATCTTTATTTCTTCTTCCATTTTCAAACTTAATACTTATTACTTTAAACTTACTATTTTTTATCTCAACTTTAAATTGGGGATTATATCCTGTAATGCATCAACCACATTTTTACGACTAATCCCTTCCCTGGGGATTAACAATATGGTATCATCCCCTGCAATAGTTCCAAGAATTTCATCTGAAGCCAGACTGTCTATATCCGAAGCTATTCCCATAGCATACCCGGGACGAGTCTTCAAAACAGCCAGATTCCCGGAAAATTCAATTATTGCTTTGGATGAATATTCTTTTTCTCCGGTAGAGTCATCCGATTTAAATGAATAATTATTCTTTCCATGAAATGTATAAATATAATTCCCGCTTGCATCCGGAGATTTTACAATCTTAAGTTCCTTAATATCCCTCGACAAAGTAGCCTGAGCAAATAAAATCCCATCTTTTTCAAGAATGACTTTCAACTCTTCCTGATTACTTATCGAATGATTTTCAACAGCTTTTCGAATGGCAATATGTCTCTCTTTTTTAGTACACATTATGAATATTTATTCAAATTAAATGCAAAAATATGCATTTTTTTTATACATTGTACTAAAAGAGGTAAATAAATTTTCAAACACATAATTTTGGCAAGAAATTTGCTTTTTTTTAATGTTAGTATATATATTTGCACTTTCTAAATTTTTAATTAAACAGACTACTTTATGAAAAGAATATTATTTCTTATAATAGCC
>JAVBUX010000312.1:0-2604 GCA_031554915.1 Bacteroidales bacterium
TACAATCTCGTACAATATCTTCATTTTTAAAAAATTTCATCCCATATCTATAAAGAGAATCAATGTATTCCTCATACAATTGAGAAAATGAATGAGCATCACCCTCTTTAAATTTCATCCACAGTGAAGAATTTTGCATCTATTGCTTTTCGTTAAAATTTTTAACATTTTAGCTGCCAAAGTTAAAAAATAACTAACAAAACAACAAAATATTAACATAAAATCATAAAAAAAGAGGCTAAAATAATACAGCCTCTTTTCAATAATTATACAAATGTCCTAATCAATTTCCAGAACCTCCACCTCTCCTGCGGTTTTGCATCATTTCCTGAGTTTTCTTTTTATAAGCTTCAAGTTGCTCCGGAGTCAACACTTTAGATAGAGCAGTTTGTTTTTCTTTTTCTAATCCCTCCATTGAGTCCCGAATCTTCGAACGATCTCCATCAGCCGCCTGGAAAAGCAACTGCTGTGTTTTCGCAAACAATAAATTAATAGAATCAACAGGAGTAATTTGCTCTGGTGACAGTTTCAATTCATTTTTCATCCATTCGGTAGCATTTTTTGCACGTTCCTCCACCGTCATCCGTTGACGTCCTTCCTGAGCAAACAAGGACAAGGATGAAACTAAAATAACAGTTAATAAGAAAATCTTTTTCATAAAGCATAAGTATTTAGATGGTACGAACCTTCGCCTCATCAATGATATGACTATCAAAAAGGAAAAAGGTTTAATTTTGAATATCCTATTTTAAAGCTTCCGAACCTCCGATAATATCCAATAGCTCACTGGTTATAGCCTGTTGACGTTGTTTATTGTACTGGATCGTCAGACCCTCTAAAATTTCCTGCGCATTATCTGTAGCAACCTGCATGGCAACCATTCTGGCAGCTTGTTCTGCAGCAGCTGAATCAAGTAAAATTGCATAGATCTTTGTACGCAACGACTTCGGAATCAACGATTCTATTATCGTTTTTTTATCCGGTTCAACAAGATAATCCGTAGCAATATGTGATTCTAGCCCCTGATTTTTTCCTAACTCAACAGGGAGATAATCTTCGACAGTCGGGATCTGAACTGCAGTACTCTTAAAATGATTATAAATTAATTCAACATGGTCTATCGCGCCTGAAATAAAATCGGCTATCAATTTGTCTGCAATCTCCCTGGCACCTTCAAAACCCGGCTTATCCATCAACGAGATATAACTCCCCTGAACCTGAAAATCGTAATGTTTCGTCACGATTTCTTCAATCTTTTTCCCAACAGGATAAATGTCCACATCCGAACCTTTCAAATTCGGGTATTTTTGCATCAAATCTCCAAATAAACGGCTTACATTGGAATTAAAAGCCCCACATAAGCTGGAATTAGACGACAATATAACTACTGCCATACGTTTCACTTCCCGTTTCTCCGAAAGCACAGATTTAAAATCGATTTCCGATGAAAGAAAACTATTCAAAATTTCCATCAAACGAGTCTCGTAAGGCAAAAAATTCTCAATTTGATACTGAGCCTTACGTAACTTTGCCGAAGCCACCATTTTCATGGCAGAAGTGATCTTCTGTGTCGATTTGACAGAAGCAATCCGTCCTTTTATTTCTTTTAGTGAAGCCATAGTTAAATTGAGAATTGAGAATTGAGAATTGAGAATGAAAGCATACATAAACCCATTCTCAATTTTCAATTCTTAATTATTTAAAATCTTTTGCAACATCTGCTGCAACTTGTTTTAATATACGTTCCACATCTTCATTCAGAACTCCTTTTTTGAGAATATCCAAAACATCATTACGATGCCTCAACTCCAGAACTTCGAGATATACTTTTTCAAAATCGCGAACTTTTTGCACAGGGACATCCAGTAACAAACCATGAGTTCCGGCATAAATGATAGCAATTTCCTTTTCAACAGGAAGAGGATGATATTGTGGTTGGATCAATAACTCAGAGTTCTTCTTTCCTTTATCCAAAGTCATTTTTGTGACCTGGTCCATATCTCCACCAAATTTAGTAAACGCTTCCAACTCACGGTATTGAGCCTGATCAGTTTTCAATGTACCGGCAATTTTCTTCATTGCTTTTACCTGAGCATTACCTCCCACTCGGGAAACAGAGATTCCCACATTAATAGCAGGACGAATACCAGCATTGAACAATCCCGTTTCCAAGAAGATCTGTCCGTCGGTAATAGAAATAACGTTCGTCGGAATGTAAGCAGAAACGTCTCCTGCCTGAGTTTCGATAATAGGCAAAGCTGTTAACGATCCACCTCCTTTGATTTTAGGTCTCAAGTTATCCGGAACATCATTCATTTGACGAGCTACATCATCATTTTTAATGATCTTGGCTGCACGTTCCAATAAACGGGAGTGCAAATAGAAAATATCACCTGGATAAGCTTCACGCCCTGAAGGACGACGAAGAATCAAAGACACTTCTCGATAAGAAACCGCCTGCTTAGATAAATCATCATAAACAACCAAGGCGTGGCGGCCGGTATCACGGAAATACTCACCGATAGCAGCTCCTGCAAACGGAGCATAGAACTGCAGCGCAGCCGGATCTGAAGCTGTAGCTGCAATAATAATGGTATATTCCAA